>SXXA01000016.1 GCA_005791325.1 Actinomycetota bacterium
CGCCAACGCCGGACCTATTTTATGCATCGCCAAATTAAGGGGGAAGTTAAAGGGTACAATCAACAAACAAACCCCAATCGGAATCCGCTTGGACAACCCCCATCGTTGCCCCCCCTCCCCCAATTCACCCGTGTCCCACCAACGACCATGTTGGCTGGTAGCAGCCGCAGATAATCGGGTGGTCAAAATGGCCCGATTCACTTCCACTTGGGCATCTTGGCGTGGCTTTCCCGTTTCTATCATTAACAATCGAATGAGTTCATCTTGATTCAATTCCAACCACTTAACCACACGATTTAATGCCGTTGCCCGTTGTAAACTTGTCCATTTTCCCAGTTCAAGTCGGGCCATTTCAGCTTGGCTTAACGCCGCCTCCACATGCCGATCGTCCCCTTGTGCCACTGTTGCCACCGGCTGTTGCAACCATTTGTCCGCAACCACTAGTTCCCCATCATAACAGGGCTGATTGGCAATCCACATGGGGTAATGGGTCATCCGAAACGCCCCCCCCTCATGGGTGAACCCCCATGGATGATGCCGGCCATACTCGGCTAAGCAATGGATCCTGGATGCCAGCTTCACGAAACCCCTTCTCTCGTAGTTGACACGCCGGACACTGCCCACAGGGTGGCTGGTGCCCCTCATAACAAGTATGGCTATACCCCAACCATTCTAAGTGACCCAATGTTTTGATTAATTCCACCGTCGCCGCTTTGGTTAATGTCATGAGTGGGGTGATTAACTGAACCGGATAATCCAATCCCAACTGCAAAGTGGTTTGCAATGACGCAATAAACGCCGCCCGACAATCCGGATACCCCGAATAATCGGCTTCGCAAACACCCGTGATAATATGGGTAATCCCCAACGACTTGGCCAATACCGCCCCCGCCGTTAATAACATCATATTCCGCCCTTCCACCAGCGTATTGGGCACCGGACCCGACGCATCAATCACACCCCCATGGGTGAGTGTGTTGGGTGTAATTCCCCAAGGAATGGTTAACAGATGGTGAGTCACACCCGCCATCTCGGCCAATTGAGCCGCACAGGCTAACTCAATACGATGTCGCTGACCGTAATCAATGGTACACGCCACTACCTCATCATACTGATGACATGCCCAAGCCAAACAAGTGGTACTATCTTGCCCCCCCGAAAATACAATCAAGGCTTTTGACGTCATGATACCACCGATTTGTAACGGTGTAATGCCTCAATGGCCCCCTTTCGACCATCCCCAATGGGGCTCATAAACGATGGTAATTTGGCGGTGAGCCCCAACACATCATGCAATACGGCCAATTGGGCATCGCAATCGGGCCCCGCACCAACCCCAATCGTTGGAACCGGAATGCGACGGGTGATCTCGGTACCCAATGCCGCTGGAACATGCTCTAAAACAATGCCACTTACCCCAATTGCCACCAATTCATCCACCAATTGATGGATCCCCTTGGCGGCCATCCCCCGCCCCTGCTGGCGATACCCCCCCAACATATTGACCCATTGTGGGGTTAAGCCAACATGCCCTATAACCGGAATCCCCGATTCAATCATGGCCGCCATGGCTGGTATGACCCGAAAATGGGTTTCCACTTTAACCGCGGTTGCCCCCCCTTCCTTCACCAACCGCCCAGCAGCGCGCAAGGCATCGTCGGTGTTAACTTCTACCGACATAAAGGGCATGTCCGCAATTACCAAACACTGGGGAGCACCCCTTACTACCATACGGGTATGATAAATGATGTCGTCGACTGTCACCGGCAATGTGCTGGTATGCCCTTGTACCATATTCCCCAACGAATCCCCTACCAAAATACCATCCAAGCCAGCCTCCACTACCAACGCCGCAAAAAACGCATCATAGGCCGTAATCAATCGGGCATTGGCACCTTTTTTTAATTCAGACGGATATTTCATTTTGGTTTCAACTTTCTTAAAATACTGACCCAAGGGGAAACGGGATTGTCTTCTTTATATAAATTAAACAATCTCGCCTCCAATGCGGATTTGGTTAAATAGCGGGTTAAATTACCATTCTCGGCAATCGAAATAATCCCCGTTTCTTCCGAGACAATAATCACAATGGCATCTGATATTTCACTAATTCCCAATGCGGCTCGATGCCTCGTTCCCAATCGACGATCATGCAATAAACTATTAGATAAGGGCAACAAACACCCAGCCGCTATAATGGTTTGATCGCGAATAATCACCGCCCCGTCATGGGTGGGTGACTTTCCCCAAAATAACGCCGCAACTAACTCACTGGTAACCGTGGCTTGAACAGGGATCCCCGATTCAATATATTGGCCCAATTGAATCCCCGATTCCAACACAATTAACGCCCCCACATGATTTTGAGAGAGCACCTCTGTTGCCTTTAACAATTGTTTGATGGTAGATACCCCCTGATAACGCGGGCGGGTGGTCGACCATCGCCCCACCCAACGACTGGACCCAATCCGTTCTAAAAACCGTCGCAATTCAGGTTGAAAAATAACAATAACCAATACCATTAACCCTTGGGCAAACCATTCCATTAACCAGCCCAGCGTGGTTAGGTGTACCACCTTACTAAACACAAACACACAAAAAACCGCCATAAAACCCCGAACCAATGATTCAGAGTGGGTATTGGAAATCCACAACAAGGTGCGATACACCATAAAAAAAACAATGGATAAATCCACCAACATAATTACATCAACCCCCCTTAACATTGGCATCATTAAATCCGATCCAAGCGGATCAAATCATCCAATGTTTCACGTTCCACCCATACAGTCGCCTTTTGATGACCCACCAATACCATGGCCGGCTTGGGAGAGCGGTTATAATTGGATGCCATTGTAAAATTATACGCCCCTGTTCCAAAGACGGCGATAATATCCCCTGTCTCAACCGGAGCCAATGCCACCTGATGGGTTAACACATCCCCTGATTCACAGTATCGCCCCGCTACCGCATACTGATTCGATGCCGGCTCCGTTGCTTTGTTGGCCACGCACATACTGTATTGGGCTTGGTACAACATGGGTCGAATGTTATCCGCCATCCCACCATCTACAAACAAATAGGTTTTGATACCTGGAATAGACTTAATGGCCCCCACCGTATATAGGGTAACCCCCGCCGATCCCACAATCGATCGACCAGGTTCCAAAATCAGCTTGGGATGTCTTAAACCAACCCGATCAAAGTTGTCTTTGAGCCTAAAAGCCAATTGACTCACCATATCCGGAATGGGCATGGGATCATCTGAACCGGTGTATTGAATCCCAATTCCACCCCCTAAATTAATCTCATCCAACGGACGCCCCAATTCTTCACTCACCCGAATGGTGTGCATGGCCATTAAATCAGCCAATTCTAAATACGGGCGACTATCAAAAATTTGAGACCCAATATGGCTATGTAAACCCAATAGCCTAATTTTAGGATGATCCTTGACCAACCGAACCAATCGCAGTAAATCGCTTTGGTCAATTCCAAATTTAGAATCAATTTGACCCGTCTTAATAAAATCGTGGGTATGGGCTTCAATTTCAGGCTTTAACCGAAACATAATACGGGCCATTAACCCCCGTTGCTCAACCAATTGTAAAATGGTTTGTAATTCCTCTTCATGGTCTACCACGATCCGCACCGAATAGTTGAGGGCCATTTCCAACTCTGCCAACGACTTATTATTACCATGTAACAAAATAGAGGGGATGGGGACATTACTTTTAAGTGCGGTCCACAATTCCCCTGCCGATACCACATCCACCCCCAAACCCTCTTCCGCCACTAAATTTAGAATGCCCAAATTCAAACACGCTTTACCGGCAAACACCACCATATGATTGGGGTATACCTCGCTTAATGTACGGGTGTAATAGCGACATTGTTGGCGAATGGTGGCGTCATCCATGACATATAAAGGTGAATCAAACCGATTAATGAGTTCCCTCACCGATAACCCGCCAAGGGTTAATACCCCATGATCATCCACCGCCGCGCCAACCGGATAAATCCCCTCAATGGGTTTAGACACTACCATTTACCTCACCACCTTTATCAAGAATTAAAACCCCATTTAAATGGTCTACCTCATGTTGGATGATTCGAGCAAGATACCCCTTTAATTTCTTTAACCGAATGGGATGACCATTGGGGGACTGCGCATCAACCGAAATAATGGTTGCACGTGGAACCAATAAACTCACATTGGGTAAACTTAAACAACCCTCTTCGCCACTTTCCTCCCCTTCTAGATGGGTTATAACAGGGTTGACCAAGGCCAATTGATGTTGCTGGTATGACACCACAATCACCCGCAAAGACACCCCCACTTGGGGGGCTGCCAACCCAACCCCCTTGGCATGCCGCATGGTATCAAACATATCCCTAATCAGGGCCAACATGGGTTGCCCATACGACACCACCGGCGAGGCAACTTGCCGCAAAATAGGTTCCGGATAACATACAATCGGCAGAACACTCATATTAAACCAGACTAACCACGCACTTGGGTCAGCGCCTCCACATACCGACGGGCCACCTGATCCCAATTAACCACCCCCCAAAATGCCGAAACATAATCAGGGCGACGATTTTGATAATTCAAATAATACGCATGCTCCCACACATCCAAACCCAACAACGGAATATGCCCTGTCATGAAGGGGCTATCTTGATTGGGGGTCGATGACACGGATAATGCCCCCGAATTGGTGACTGACAACCAAGCCCACCCGCTGCCAAATCGGGTTTTGGCTGCTGCTTCAAAAGCACCTTTAAATGCATCCAAGCTATTAAATTGAGACTCAATGGCCCCCAACAACTCACCGGATGGTCCCCTGACCTCATCGGAGGGAGGAGACATCACGGTCCAAAACAAGCGATGGTTGTAATCCCCCCCCCCAGTGGTTTGTACAGCACCACGAGTGGTATCCGGCACCTCCGGTAACGGGGTAATGAGCCACTCCACCGATTTTGACTCAAAATCCGTACCCGAAATGGCCGTGTTTAAATTGGTAATGTACGCTTGATGATGCTTGGTGTGATGAATCTCCATGGTTCGAGCGTCAATGAGGGGCTCTAATGCGTTATAGGCGTACGGTAATGCTGGTAATGAAATGGTCATGGGTGCCTCCTGATATTATCTTGAAAAATAGGCTTCCACCCCGTCACGCGTTGCCTGCATGGCCTGCTTGCCTTCTTTCCAGTTGGCTGGGCAGACCTCCCCATTTTGCTCAAAATATTGCAATGCATCGATTAATCGCAACACCTCATCGGTACTTCGGCCCAAGGGGGTATCATTGATTAATTGGTGTCGGACAATACCTTTTCGATCGATTAAAAATAACCCCCGATACGAGGCACCAACCGGCCCATCTTGGGTGATAAGAACATCATAATCGGTAGCAATGGTTTTATTAAAGTCAGCGATTAAAGGATAGGTAACCCCTTCGATCCCGCCCTTGGCCTTGGGGGTGGTTAACCATGCCAAGTGCGAAAACCATGAGTCGGTTGAACACGCCATTACTTGGGTGTTTCGGGCTTCGAACTGGGGCAAACAATCTTGGAAGGCATGCAATTCAGTGGGGCACACAAATGTAAAGTCGAACGGATAAAAGAATAGTACCACATACTGACCGTGGTAAGCAGCCAATTCAAATGAATCAACCACTTGATTGCCATTGATGACCGCTTTGGCATTAAAATTTGGAGCCGGTTTACCTACTAATACGCCCATACAATCCTCCTAATTATGATCCATGATTACGATACACAAAGGGTGGTAAACAGTGCCAATCAAGATTGACAATAGAACCCCCAATGTATTTCAAGCCTACCAGAAACATGGGTAAATGGCCACCCTTTTTTACCAACCCACACCCACTAACAACACGGGGACGATGGGCCCAAGGTCTCAGATAGGATCGTAAATAACGTGGTGGCCAGCCCCCCTTGCCCCTGTTGAACCGATTGGTAAATGGATTTACCCATTTGCACCCCAGGCTGGTCAAATGGGTTAATCCCCCATATCAACCCCTGAAAAATGGTCCGATTTTCCATGTAGGCCAATAATGCGCCGTAGGTATCTGGGGTGAGTTCATCCATTACCACCAAAGTTACAGGTCGATTTCCCTTACAATCGGGCACCCCACTGATGCCCGATGACCCCTTTGCCAACGCAACGGTCTGGCTCGCAACATGGGCCAATAACAACGACCGGGTGTTGGGGGATTGGGTTTGTTGAGACTGCCTCACCACCACACATTCCAGCGGAATAACTTGGGTTCCTTGGTGTAATTGCTGAAAAAAAGAATGTTGGGATTGGGTACCCGTCCCCCCTAAAATAGCGGGGGCTGTTGGCACCGACAACGCCTCACC
>SXXA01000017.1 GCA_005791325.1 Actinomycetota bacterium
AAATGGGCCCTCATTGTGCCGCTGCTTCATTTTGTTACGGTCGGGAAACCATGTTGCCCATTGTATTTAAACAAATTTTAATCCAGCTCGAATTATCACCGATTCAAGCCCCTACTTTTCATTATTATTTGGATCGGCATATTCAAGTAGATGGGGATGATCACGGACCCATGGCAGAGTCGCTGGTGTTGCATTTTTGCGAACAGGACGATCAAAAACGACAAGAAGCCCATCAAGCAGCGATGGATGCCATTCAAGCTCGTTCCAACTTATTTGATGCTATTCTTGCTGAACTGAACCCATGAACCCCATTCGGCGGTTTTTAAAGAGGGGTCAACATGAATGGACGTTTGTCTCTGTAGTAATAGCCGTATCGTTGTTATTGGGGTGGCTATTATTACCCACTTATCCCTTTTCACATGATGGCATGGCATGGATTCGGTATATTACGATTCATCAAATTCATCATGAATCGGGGCATCCAACTTATTTTTATGTGATGTGGATGATTGAAGCCATCATTCAATGGATTCACCCAGTATCTATTATTACCTTGGTTAATGGGGTCACCATTGCCAGTTCGATTGGGGCGAGCTTGGCCATTGGGTGGGCGATTTTTGAATGGGGATTATGGAATGGGGTTCGCATTCGATGGGGTGCCTTATTACCCTTTTTACTGTTTACCCCGTATTTGTTGCTTTTTAATCATACCATTGAGGTATATTCGATGGGGGTGGCCTTGGGTATGGCGGGGGTGGCGGCTTATTTTCGATCGTTGCATCAACACCAATGGGCTTTTTTATGCTTGTCGGGTGTGTGTATGGCCTTGTCTTTTGGGTGTAGTGTTACGGTGATTTTTGTTTGGCTATGGTTGGGTGGTGTGACACTCTTTTTCTCTCTGCCATGGTCAACCAAAGTATCCTACATGGGGGCGTTAGCTGGCATGGTGTTGCTGGGAGTGGTGGCTTTATTTGCTAGTTTGTATTGGCTGGGGTTGGTTCATTATCAGGGCTTGAATGAGTGGGTTCAATTTATGAGTGGGGGTGGGGGGGGGATCATGACCAATTCGCTATCCAATACCATCCAAAAATGGATCATGATGGGGTTGCTTATGGGTCCATTATGGATATTGGGTTGGCGGGCTTTTACCGTATCCGTTGCGAATCAATTGGGGATTGGGTGGCGGCTGGGATGGGGAATTTGTGTCATGATGATGGGTATATTTGCTTCGATGAATTTGGTTGCGTCTGCGGAACAGTTGGTCATTGGGGCGGCCCTTTTGTTAATTACCACATGGCCACTCACACAGGATTGGGTGGCTAAATACCGACTCGATTGGGGAATGTGGATCGTTGGCTTAGTAGGTTGTATGGTGTTAGGAATGGTATTTAATCGAAAAAGTCATGCGGTAGAAGCGGTGCTTGGGTATTTGCAACAACACCCGTCCCCCTTGGTGTTGTCACAGAGTTTTGTTACCTACATTCCCATGGCTACTCCCAGTCGATCGGTGGCCATTTATGGCCCCGAATTGGAGCAACTCAAGCGAGATCATCCGAATGTTGTGGTGATTGAGGTTGATGCGTTATTACCCTTATTTGTTAAACCAGATGAGATTGGTACAAAACAACGCATTCCGGTTAAAACCTTGCCATTTGAAGACATGCTGAAGGGATGGATTCCCCTGCCACTGAGTTGGGGGCCTATTTACTGTGTGACCCTGAGGCCCTTGTCGAAGACATCCCCCCCATAACAAAAGAGGGTGGACTTAGGTTGCCTTGGGTAAGGTGAGAATGGCTTGAATTCCCAATTCATATCCCATGACACCCAACCCACTAATCGATCCTCGGCATACGGGTGCAATCATGGAATGTGACCGAAACGATTCGCGGGCGTAGACATTCGAGATATGAACTTCGATAACAGGGCAAGGTGAAATGGCGACAATCGCGTCTCGAATGGCTACACTGGTATGGGTGAAAGCCCCCGCATTGAGTATAACCCCCCGAGATGGGCGGGCCTCGTAAAGCCAGTCGATAATGGCACCTTCATGGTTGGATTGATGGCATTGGATGGGAACCCCATGTTGCCTTCCTAATTCAACCCATTTGCCTTGAAGGGTTTCAAGGGTATCTGACCCATAAATGTCGGGCTGCCTGACCCCTAATGCATGTAAATTTGGACCATTAATGACCCATATCATCATTGATTCCCCATTCTTTTTAACATGGTTCGAACCGAATCTTCGGGTATGCCCGTCATCACGTCAACCACCCCGATACCAGAGGGTATGACCCAATGAATCTCATGGCCTTTATTTTTCTTGTCTCGGCGCATGATGTCAAGTAAGTCTGATATGGGCCATCCGTGTTCACAGGTTGTATCAAACCCCAATTGCTGTAATAAGCCCTCAATACGTTGGGCAGATTTGGGGTCTAATAATCCCAATGATTGCGCCATTTGAGACACACCCACCATGCCCAATGCAATGGCCTCGCCGTGGGTGTAGTGTTGATACCCCGATACAGATTCTAGGGCATGACCCAAGGTATGACCAAAATTGAGGGTGGCTCTTAATCCAGATTCTCGTTCATCTTGGCTCACAACCTTGACTTTGTCCCCAATCGATCGGGTAATGACATGTTGCCATAATTCGGGGTGTTCATGGGGTTGATAGGACGCAAACGAGTGGGCATGGGTTTCCAGATATTTGAATAATCCAGCATTCCCAATCACGCCATATTTTACAATTTCAGCCAACCCCGATTTAATTTCTCGTGGGGGTAAACTGGATAATACGGATTGATCGGCAATGGTGACATGTGGCTGATAAAAAGTGCCCACTAAATTTTTGGCGCGTGGGTGGTTGACACCCGTTTTACCACCAATGGCTGAATCAACTTGGGCCAAGACGGTGGTTGGAATTTGGACGTAGCGAATCCCTCTCATGTAAATCGACGCGGCAAATCCCACCAAATCTCCGATCACACCGCCCCCCAAAGCCACCAAGGTATCATGTCGATCCAGCCCCCACTGGGTTAATTGGGTCATGATATGGTCTACCATATCCCATGATTTACTGGGCTCACCCGATGGAATGAGTAGTGGGTGAATGGTAAATCCGGCATTTTGGAGCGGGGTAAAGGGTTCGATCAGGTGGCTGAGTTCGGGATGGGTGATGACCACGATATTGGAACCGGATAAATAGGGGGGTAAGAGGGTGGGTATTTTATCCAATAACCGATTGCCGACCAAAATGGGATATGAGCGAAATTGAATTTTTAATTGAATGGTTTTCATGGGGTCTCCTTATCTTGAATGGGAACGAGCCAAAAAAAAGTTTCTTGATTGCCTTTGGTGCCTTTAATGGATGACGGGACCTGATCAATGAGTCTAAAATGGGTGGAAAGGTCTTGGCCCACTCGACGGAGGATACCATTGATTTGGTCTGGGTCAGTAATAATACCGCCTTTACCTACTTCATGAGGAGCGGCTTCAAATTGTGGTTTGATTAGAATTAAAAAATCAGCGGTCGGGAATAGGGTGGCCAATGGGATGAGCAGTTTCGTCACACTAATAAATGACACATCCATCACCACCAAGCTAATGCGTTGCCAATCGGGTAGTCCCAATTCAAACAAGCGTTGAGCGGTTAAATGACGGGCATTACAACGTTCAATCAGGGTGACACGCGGATCGATTCGTAATCGATAATCCAATTGGCCATACCCCACATCCATACCAATGATACCTTGGGCGCCTGATTGCAATAAACAATCCGAAAACCCGCCGGTACTAATCCCCACATCGAGTGCCCATCGACCGGATACGGGTATTCCCCAATGCTGAAGTGCCCCCTCTAATTTTAATCCCCCTCGGGACACATATTTGGGCAACTCTCCCAGCCGAGATAGGGGTGCTTGCGGGTCGACCAAGGTTCCGGGTTTGGTTTGTTTTATCCCCCCCACCATAATTTGCCCATTGATGATGAGGGCTTGGGCGATGGCTTTGGTGGGACAAAGTCCTTGGGCCACAACAACGGTATCCAAGCGTTCTTTTGGTTTAGCCAATTAAGTGGTGTTTCTGTTCAAAGGCCAAAAACGACTCGCCAAACCAAGTGGCAAAACAGTCACGATAAGGATTCATGGGAAGTGCTAACAAAAAGGGTTTACAATACTCAAACCCTTTTGCGATTAAGATGGCACCCAATCGTTGTTTACCAATGGGGGTTGCACGATGTAACGCAAAAAAAACCACATTAAATACCCCCAAATCACTATATTGAATGGCGTGTTGAATGGTTAGTGCTAATTTTGATTCAATGGTGTGATTTAAAATGGAGATCATGGTTGGCAGAATGGGGCCTTGCCCGGATGCAATAAGGATGGGTGCCAATAATAGTTGGGTTGAAACGGGACATTCAGGAAACAGGTTCATGAACCAATGTAATAAGGGTGTATCGGGATCAAGCAATCCGATCACCCCCCCAAGGGCGACTAATGAAGTGTCGTCAGATTGCGGATCTTTAAAAAATTGAGTTAAAAAGGGAATTTCAGAATCGGGTATTTCCCCTGTCTGAAAAATATATAATTCAAGGGTGCGAATTCGCAACGAACCGGGGAGTGTTGCAAATCCACCCGTGTTAAAGGATTCACTGGCTAGGGCTTCGTCATCCAATATACTTGGATAATTCCGCTTCAAAAGCGGGTTGAGGTCGATACCCCGTTAAGCGACCCACTTCTTGTCCATCTTTAAAAATAATACAACATGGGATACTGGATATTTGATACTGACTGGCTGTGGTTTGGTTTTCGTCAGTATCCAGTTTAAATACAGCGAGTTGACCCGCAAATGTTTTGGAAACCGCTTCAATAACGGGAGCCAACATTCGACAAGGACCACACCATTCGGCCCAAAAATCAACCAATACAGGTAAAGACGACTTCAATACATCCGCTTCGAAGGTTTCATCAGTTACAACAGCTACCATGGTGCCACCTCATTCATTATGGTTACTTGGGTACCCAAGCCGGAACAGTATACAAGGTTCTAACCCAATCGTCCTCTATTTTTTGTAAAATGGGGTTTGATTGGCCAAACGTTGTCGGTAGAGTGCCACTTGTGCCCAATTTTCAAGCCCAAATTCGGCTAATTGATGGGCCAAATGGCCGTAACGTTGGGTTTGTTGGGATTGATCACGAGTTCGTTTTCGACGTCTGATCTCACGATCCCATTCGGAGTCGCTCCATTGGGATAATAGAGTGGACTGTAGGTTGGGATCGATGGGATCTAAGCGGGGATTTTGCTCTGCAAGCAACAACCCTAAGGAGGGTCGTTGTTCAACGGGTATCTGGCTTAACATGGTTAATAGGTTAGTTTGGGTGGATGAAAAGGCGATTTCGTTTAACAAGGCCATCAGCTTATTGGTTGGTACGCTCAATAACAAACTTATCATTTGGGCAACCTGAGCTTGGGGCAAATTGGCTAACATGGTCACCACGGGGGCAACTTGCGCTGGTGGCAAATTGGCTAACATGGTCACCACGGGGGCAACTTGCGCTGGTGGCAAATTGGCTAACATG
>SXXA01000018.1 GCA_005791325.1 Actinomycetota bacterium
AGTCCTAGACCCATAGCCATACACAATAGTGAAACAAAAATCACAGCCCATTTGGGTATACAACCAGTTGCAACGGGACGACTCTTTTTGTGAGGATGGGACTGATCGTCATGACGATCCAAAAGGTCATTAATTAAATAATTGCCGGATGCAATCAATGAAAAGGCCAGAAATAATATCAGGGCCATTTTAAGGCGAACAGAGTCAAATAATAGATGCCCACTTACCAATGGAATCCCTATCAACGTATTTTTAGGCCACTGGTTGATACGCAAAGCCCGAGCCCACATCTTAAAAATACCCAAGAATCTCATTTGAATATTATAGCGGGGTAGGCACTGTTACACAATTAAGCAATCCGCTATTGCCGTATTGTGAATGTAAATAAGCAGCAAGAATATGGTAATCCCACCCCAACCCTCCCCTATAGGAGAGGGTTGGGGTGGGGTTAATGGTGGGCGGGCAGTGCCCACTACCCAATTAATTTACCCAGATTCATGATAAAATGATACGCCTCTTGACTAATTGGGGTCACCGATAATCGATTCCCTTTACGCAAAATTATCAAATCCGATAACTCCCCGTAAGCCCGCAATTCATCAATCGATATTAAAGAAGAAAATCTCGATTCATAAGATACCGTAATGGATGACCATCTCGGATTTTCCGGAGTGCTGGCCGGCTCATAGTACCGATGTTCAGGATCCAATGCCGTTGTGTCAGGGTACGGCTCCGAAACAATCGTCATCACCCCCGCAATACCCGGAGGCGTCGCATTGGAATGATAAAAAAATGCACGATCACCCACCGCCATCTGATTGATATAATTCCGAGCTTGATAATTTCGAACCCCCTCCCAAGTCGTTTGCCCATCCCGTTTCAAATCATTAATTGAATAGACACTGGGTTCACATTTCATTATCCAATACTGTTGAGGCATTCTACATTCCTTTCGCCGACATTTTAATCAACCCATGAAGGGCTCATGCACATCTACTTTTTTATCACAATCAACATAAAATCATCATACAAAACAACCATGATGATTTATAATACTTCTAAAAACCGTTCTTTATTTGTAATCGCCACCACTTTACCATCTTTAAGTTGTACATTTAAACGCAATGATACCAATGCACCTCTCTCTGTTTCACCTGCCACGATTACCATTGTATCGTTTCGATAATACCGAATAACCCCATCAGATGACAAAATTGTCACCCCTCCCGATCGAATTCCCGCCCATGTCTTGGGTAAGGTTGTGTTCGGTATATCCATACTTGGTAGCAACTGTATTCCTTCACGCAGATTAAAGTAGGCCTTCTCCCACTCTTGCCGATTCCTTTCTAATTCAAGCCAATCCCGATGTATCTTAATTCGATGACCCAACTCACCCCACCCAAATTGACATAACCCCATAAGCAATAACGATACCACTACAAGGTACACGAGCGACAACCGCCTTTCCACTCACGCCCATTCGCCCAAATGGACCAACCCAATTCGTTGCGTGTCGCCCACCATTTAATAGTTGTAACGGGAGGATCTAATAACGATTGCGAAATTTCAGAAATCCTCAACCAACGCCGATTCGACCATTCATATCGCACCCCATGATCCATTATGAGCACAGTTGGTGAAACCAACGACCACTGTTTGGCCACACACACATCCTCACAAATTCTGATTTGTGCCATTAGCAATTGATACCGTAATACATAATCACCCATCGACTTCTGATTGTATCGATACAACCCCCACCCCATTCCGGTAACCGCCGCAAGCAATACCCCACTCACCACTATCCCCAATAGCAGCTCAATTGCCATAAACCCTCCCATCGATTCAGTTGTATTTTGTGAGGGTGACTTGACTTTGAAGGCCTCGTTTATGTCTTGTTCACGCCGTTCCATCAAACTTTCCCATTCCAAGCGTAGTCGATCCACCTGCTCCCTCTGATTTGCCATGCTTCCCAATACACTCAATATCCCCGCCGATAGCCATCCAATCCAAGCCATCATGGCCATTATAATGACCCACCCTCCCACCATCCCACCCCTTTCAAACTCAGCCTTGACCATCCCACCCCCACTGAAAACAATACGTACGGCGCCTTCATTGAACCTGCCACCATGGTTGTCCCATTCGATGTAAACCCCAGTCTCCCTACCCCTGTCACTCCCCATCCCTTATATAAAGGAATTCTCTGGCTTTCATTCCAAATAAACACATTCTCGCCCAATACCCCCTGCTGAGGCACACGATAAATAGCGGCACGCATATGCCCAAGGCTAAGCACCGATACCAAGTTCAATCGAGAACGCCATTCTTGTGAGTGTTGCTCTAAACGCCCCACCCCCAATCCCAACAATCCTACGCCCAACCCCATCACGCCCAAAATAACCAGCCATTCTGTAAGCATACCCCCCTCATCCCCTCAATGGTAACTAAATCACCCTGCCCAACCCATTCATCATATAAAATACAGCCCAAACCAATGCGACCCCTGTTATCATAAAGGGAGCCAATGGAATACGGTCTTTACGTCGAAATCGACCCATTTTGATTCCCAACAATGCCACGATTGCCGCCAATACAACGCCCAATCCAATACCCAGCAACCCATTGATTGCCCCAAACCACACCACCACAACCGCACTCATGAGCACATCCCCCAAACCCAATACTTCTTGTTTAAACCATGCCTGGCCTATTATTCGTAGGGTCATTAAGGTAGCATACGCCCCTACCGCTGCCACAACAATCAAAAATGTTCGATCCCCATATTTCGACATCCCCAATACACCCAGCGCCAATAAGGGGTAACTCAATGCCCTTGGTATTCGACGGGTTTCCCAATCGATGGCCGCAATCATAAAAAATAAAGACAACCCAATCATCCATCCAACCCC
>SXXA01000019.1 GCA_005791325.1 Actinomycetota bacterium
AATTCAATTTGGCCACTACCTTTTGCCACATCATGTTGTGGAATTGAATTTATGGCTACCATGGGGTCCCATTACGACTTTGCCCGATTTGGGTCTGAACGACCCAGTTTTTCACCCCGCCAAGCCGATCTTTTAATGGTGATGGGCACCATTGCAAAAAAGCTGGGGCCTATTTTGAAACAGGTGTACATCCAAATGGCAGAGCCCCGTTGGGTCATTGCCGTTGGGGCCTGTGCGTCGAGTGGGGGTATTTTTGATACGTACAGTGTTTTGCAGGGTATCGATAAAGTCATTCCAGTGGATGTGTATGTGCCAGGATGCCCTCCCCGACCTGAACAGATTATTGATGGATTAATGAATATTCAGGATTTGGTAGCCAATGAGTCGTTACGTCGTCGGCATTCTGCTGAGTATGTGGGGTTGTTACAACAATATGGCATTGAATAAACCGACCCCCCCCATTATTCAAGACCCCACCCCCTTCGCTACTGAAGTGATTGCCCAATTATCATCCAAATTTTCTTTGTTAAACCAAGAGAATCAGTATGGGTCTTGGGCCATTCAGGTGTCACCGGCTGATTATTTTTCGGTTGTGAGTGACTTGAAAAGTAGGCATCACTTCACCATGCTTACCGATTTATGTGGGGTTCATTATGTTGAGCCTGAGCCGGTGTTGGCGGTGGTGGCACATTTGCATCATTTGCCTGAGCGATCTCGGGTGTTTGTATCGGTACACTTGCCCATGGATGACCCATCAATTGATAGTTTGGTGTCGCTTTATGACGCGGCGAATTGGATGGAGCGGGAAACCTATGATTTTTTTGGGATTATATTTAAGGGGCACCCGAATTTGGTTCGCATTTTAAATGAGGATAGCATGACGGTATTTCCATTGCGCAAGGGGTTCCCATTGGAAGATGCCACCCGCGAGGATAAAGATGATCGGATGTTTGGACGATGACGCCAGATAAAAAGACGGTTACCGTTAATTTAGGCCCTACCCATCCAGCCACCCATGGGGTATTTCAGAATATTATTGAGTTGGATGGGGAGCGCATTGTCGAAGCTGAATCCACTGTTGGGTATATTCACCGTGCGTTTGAAAAATTATCGGAGCATCGACCCTTTTATCAAATTACCCCCATTACGGATCGATTAAATTATTGTTCCTCTCCTATTAATAATATTGGATGGCATTTGACTGTTGAGCGATTGTTGGGTGTACAAACCAATAAACGAATTGATTACATGCGTATTATTATTATGGAGTTGGCTCGAATTGCAGATCATATCGTTTGTAATGGCATTTTAGGGGTCGATTCGGGTGCCTTTAGTGGGTTTTTGTATGTGTTTCAGCAACGAGAATCCATCTATGAAATTTACGAGGAGATTTGTGGAAGTCGGCTCACCACCAATATTGGGCGAATTGGTGGGTTTGAGCGTGATTTTTCTGACGTGGCCATTGCCAAGCTAAGACACTTTTTAGACGAATTTCCCAAAGTATTATCTGAATTTGAATCCTTATTTGATCGCAATCGGATTTTTATGGATCGTACCATTGGGGTGGGTGCCATATCGGCCGAGCGGGCATTGGCTTATGGGTTTACGGGTCCCAATTTAAGGGCGGCTGGTGTTGATTATGATTGTCGGGTTGCAGAACCTTACTCTGGTTATACAGATTTTGAATTTGATATTCCCATTGGCCAAAATGGGGATACCTACGATCGTTATTTGGTACGGAATCAGGAAATGTGGCAGAGTTTACACCTCATTCGTCAGGCCTTGGATGCGATGCCAGATGATGATTACCATGTGCATGTCCCTGAATTTTATTTGCCCCCCAAGGCACAAGTCGCGACCGTGATGGAGGCCTTGATCTATCATTTTAAAGTGGTGATGGGTGAAATTCCTGTGCCCAAAGGAACCGTTTATTCAGCGGTGGAAGGCGCGAATGGCGAATTGGGCTATTATTTAATTAGTGATGGGGGACGGTCCCCCTATCGATTGCATTTTCGTCGGCCTTGTTTCATTTATTACCAAGCATTTCCAGAAATGGTAAAGGGGGCTTTGTTGTCGGATGCGGTAATGACCATGAGTAGTTTGAATTTAATTGCAGGAGAATTGGATGCCTGAATTTAGTCCGGATCGAATGACGGAAGTTGCGCAATTAATCGCTCGGTACCCTGAGGGGAGACAAAAATCGGCCCTTTTACCAATTTTGCACATGGCGCAACATGATTTTGGTGGCTATCTTAGCACCGAAACCATGAACTATGTGGCCTCTTTATTGGCAATTGAACCTGTGGAAGTGTACGAGGTGGCCACTTTTTACACCATGTTTCACTTAACGCCAGTTGGAACCTATGTGTTGGAGATTTGTCGCACGGGGCCTTGTGCACTGGCCGGTGCGGATGACACCCTTGAGCGACTGGAAACCATTTTGGGGATTAAAGAGGGTGAAACCACACCGGATGGGCTATTTACCATCAAAACTGTTGAATGTTTGGCGGCTTGTGCCTCGGCGCCGGTGGTTCAAGTGGGTGAGCGCTACATCAACCAAGTCACCCCCGATTGTGTGCCGGCTTTATTAGATGATCTTCAATTGGGGAGGGTACGATGACGGCATTGTTATTGGCGGGTGTTAACCCTTTGCAATCAGATCGATCGATGGCGTATTATTTGACACTAGGCGGGTATGAGGCTGTTAAAAAAGCATTGTTAACCATGTCACCAGATGAGGTCATTAATGAGGTGAAACAATCTGCGTTGCGAGGGCGTGGCGGAGCTGGTTTTCCAACCGGAACCAAATGGGGTTTCTTAGATCGCCAGTCGGATAAGCCAAGGTATTTGGTGTGCAACGCCGATGAAAGTGAGCCAGGCACCTTTAAAGATCGCTACTTAATGGAGCATATACCACATCGCTTAATTGAAGGCATGATTGTGTCGGCGTACGCCCTAGGTGTACACACGGCGTTTATTTATATTCGTGGGGAAT
>SXXA01000020.1 GCA_005791325.1 Actinomycetota bacterium
ATCAATATTCAGTGCGGTTTCCAAAAACGTAATACCGGATTCAGTTAAGGTGACGCCCTTGGTTTTATAGTCTAGGGTAAAATGGAGATCCAATTGCATGGGTTGGGTAATACTGGCCAATTGACGATAGAGTTCAGAAGACTGCCCCACCGCACCCGAAATAATGAGGGGGGTACGGGCTTCATCGATTAAGATACTATCCACTTCGTCAATCACAGCAAAATGGCGACGGGTTTGGGTAACATCTTCTTTTGAAAGGGCTAAGTGATCGCGCAGATAATCAAAACCAAATTCATTATTGGTACCATAGGTAATATCACATGCGTAGGCCAGTTGGCGATTAGTGGGGGACATATCGGCCTGAATCAGGCCAACGGATAGTCCTAAAAACCGAAAGATAGCACCCATCCATTCATAGTCGCGACGGGAGAGGTAGTCATTAACGGTAACGACGTAAACCCCCTTTCCTTCGAGGGCATTTAGATAAGTAGCGAGGGTTGAAACGAGGGTTTTACCTTCGCCAGTCTTCATTTCGGCGATATTGCCTTGGTGAAGGACGATACCGCCAATCAGTTGAACATCAAAGTGACGAAGACCAAGAACGCGTTTTGAGGCTTCTCGAACGACGGCAAAGGCTTCAGGTAATAGGGAATCGAGGGTGGCACCTTGGTCTAGCTGGGATTTAAAGTCGGTGGTTTTTTGTTGCAATTGGGTATCGGTAAGGTTAGATAATTCGGTTTCGAAGGCATTAATGCGATGAATAATGGGTTGGTAGGTTTTGAGTGTACGTGATAGTGGGTCACCAAGAAAGAAGGATAATAAAGAGTGTAAAAATGGCATTGGATGATTCCTTAGAAAAATGGTTTGAATATAATAATACCTATTCAATGAGGTATCATGCTTCATGATAAATCAGGGAATCAAAAAAGACAAAATATTATACATATTATATTTCGGGTACCGTCGGTCCCAGGGGCACCCAATCCCCCCAAGATATCGCCCCTAAATTTGAGGCAAGAGCTATGCCCTTGGGTGGAGTATCAGTCCCACATTTTATCGCCACCCCGACACCCCTCCAAAAAATAGTTACGTTAAACTAAATGCCGACTTCGCCCACTCCCTACCCAACGCCGTTAAATTTAAATGATCCCCCAACCACTCAACATATCCCCTCGCCAATCCAAATTGAATCACCTGATTCGAATACCCAATATCCCAGTTCATATGCCGTCCCATATGCTCAATTGTATTCTCTTGATTCTCTATCACCGTCCCCGCATGAGAATATAAATGCACAACCAATATCTTACACGCAAATTCAATTTTCTCCTGCTGCATCAGTACACGATGACTCCATACCCCCTGCAATGGCGAAAAAATAAATGTTAATAAAAATAGTACCCCCAACGTACCTGCAATCGAACCCGCAATCGTCGCATCTAACCATACCGCCACCCAATACCCTAACACTGCAGCCACAACACCCACCACACAAGCCATGATCAATACCCGCTTTAATTCCCTGGTTATCAACAACGCAATACAGGCCGGTGTTACCATCAAACAAACCACCAATATTGACCCTACCGCATCATACGATACCACCGTGGTTAAACTCACCATCATCATTAAACCCATCATTCCCAACCCAGGCGATAAACCCACAGCTTTAGATAACAATGGGTCAAATAATGTCACCGACAAGGGCCTAAAAAAACGAATGGTCATTATAATCGAAAGCATCATCACCACCCCAACATACCACCCTGATACAGGCCCCCAATCAACCCCAGCCCACACGAAACGACGCAAGGGTGCCAAAGCCAACTCCCCCAATAACACCGCATCCTGATCCAAATGGGTATTTTTACCAATCCAAAAGGCCAATATCACCGCCAATGAAAAAAAGACCGGAAATATCAGGCCAATGGCCGCATCTTCTTTAATTAATTTTGACCGTACCAATGATTCACTCCCCCAAACCGTGGCCATCCCAATTGCCACCGCAAATAACATACTAAGGGGGGATTGAATTTGATTCGTTACCCAAAATGCCAACACAATCCCCAATAATATTGAATGCGCAATTGCGTCGGATAATAAAGCCCACTTCTTTAAAACCAAAAATGTACCCGGAATCGCACAAGCAATCGCCACCATGCTGGCAATTAGCATGATTTCAAAATGCATCATGGCTCGCTCAATACCACCCGACGACGCCCCAAGCGCCATACGATTCCCCGATGGGGAGCCAATAATATTGAAAGCATTACAAATACCGACACACACAATACAATGGTGGGCCCCGTTGGAATACGCATCACACTACTAATCATCACCCCCATCATGGTGGACATCATGCCGATCGCACCCGCAATCATCACCATAGGGGCCAAACGATTCACCCACTGTCGGGCCGATACCGCCGGCGCAATCATGAGTGAACTCATCAACACAACGCCCACCAATTGCAACCCAATGGCAATGGCCACAACCAATAAAAAGGTAATCATCCATTCCATCCGACGTGTATGAATACCCAACGTATGGGCATAGAACCGGTCAAACGTACAAACCACCAACGGGTGCCACCCCATCATAACCCCACACAATGTCATGCTGGTTACAATCGCCATTATCATAATCTCTTGAATCGATACCCCCGCAATACTACCAAACAACCAAGTCATTAATCCGGCTTGGCCCGTTTGATTGGTGGATTGCAATGCAGTTAAAATAACCAGACCAATTCCAAAAAACACCGATAAAATCAAGCCCAATGCCGCATCTTCTTTAATAATAGAATGGCGAGAAATGGCCCCAACCAATAAGGTTCCAGCCCAACCAGCAACAATGGCCCCCAATAATAATACCCACGATTCTTTAGAATGGGTGATCCAAAAGGCCACACATATACCAGGTAATGCCGCATGGGCAACGGCATCCCCCAATAAACTTTGGCGTCGTAATACGGCAAAACATCCCAATGTGCCCGATAATAAGCCCACCAAACCGGCCGCCATTAGAGCCAAGGCCAATGAATAGTAAATCGAAATCATGGGGCAGCTTGACGACCACCAAATGCGGTTTTAAGACTATCTGGTGTAATGACATCCGATACTGGACCACAATTAATTAAACGAACATTTAGCAACAATGCCCAGTCGAAATAATCGTGTAGGGTATGTAAATCATGGTGAACCACCACAATCGTTTTACCTTGATTTTTGAGTTGTTTTAAAATGGCAATCACATCTCGTTCCGTGACAGCATCAACGCCAACAAAGGGCTCATCTA
>SXXA01000021.1 GCA_005791325.1 Actinomycetota bacterium
CGCTGTGGCATTACCTAGCGCTGTGGCATTACCTAGCGCTGTGGCATTACCTAGCGCTGTGGCATTACCTAGCGCTGTGGCATTACCTAGCGCTGTGGCATTACCTAGCGCTGTGCCATTACCCACTGCATTGGCGGGGCTAGTGGTTAGAACGTACACGATACAATCACCAAATCGTTTGTAAAGGTCTTCAATGGTATATACACCATCTGATACCAATTGTCGGACTATCGATTCGGAAATATTTTGTATCTGAGGCACCAATGTTGCATGGTCGCTTGGTATTTTAAGCGCATTACCTAGAATCGACTCACTGGCTCGACTTGACGCAACAATCGTTTTTTCTGAGTTTGGTTGGTCTGCTAAGGATGGACATTGGGACTCTTGGTTACCAATCTGAGCACGCAAAAAAATATAACAAGTCCCACCCACTTGATTTGATGATAGGCTTTTTTTGCATTGTGAATTAAACCAACTGCGCAACGCATCAGTAGAGGGGAATTGTTTGGTGGTGCTAATGGAACAGATTTGCTGACTACCAACGATGGGTAATAAGTGGCCTAAGCTTACTAAGATACCCAATGCTAGTTTGGATACAGTGATAGATTGTGGTGATTCAGTAATGTAGGGTTTTGAACTAACCAACGTAGGCATTATTGGCTCCTTAATGTGAATATTAAAAAATGTGGAAAATTAAGTTGGATAGAAAGAAGTGGATACTCTGGTAACCGTATCAACAATATTAAAGAGTTGTCAATGCTATGGTTGAGATATTTTTGCTTTTTCTGTGGTTGTTTTGGGTGCTTTCTTGATAATTCCCAGTCGAATGAATATCCCTAACTTTCCATTGGTTAATTGCAACGATTCCACAGATGGAACCAATTCAAAGGTGCCACTACCATTGGGTAAATCCAAACTAAATTCGGAAGTTTGTAATGGAATCGGAACGTCAAAACTGGGCTTGTAAAACTTGGTGACATCCAATGTGGTTAATGGCACCCAATTTCCAAATACAGTCATTCCCAATTGTAAATTCGCTTTTTCTAAACTTAATTTTAATTGGGTTTTAGACTCGTTTAACATAAACTTAATGGTACCCTTTACGGGTGCTTTGGTGGTAATAACCGATGATTGAATATCCGCATCCGCACTAAAATTGGCAACCCCATCTGCAAAGGTAATCTTAGGGTTTTGAATGGTCCATTTATAATCATTAACCACGGATGCATTGCCAGTCCCACTTACCGGCCCAATCGATGACAATAGTGAGTTAATAACGGCTTCATCTATTTGTAACATACTATTCCCGCCAACCGATGCACCCATTAATCCAACAGCCATACTTAATAAACCTAATTTTCTTATCATACGGTTAACTCCTTGTCATGTTTTGATTATATTTGGCTCGCGGCATTTCGAACCGCATTTCGAATCACCTCTGGCAGTGCCGGATGAATATAGATTGTGTCCAACATATCATGTAAGGTTGCATTCATTTTTAAGAATGCAATGGGCATATGCATCATGCTGGGGGTTTGAATGCCAACCCCATGTGCACCCAATAGAGCATGGGTTTTGGCATCAAAAATGAGTTTCACAAACCCATCTTGTCGATTCATGGCCATTCCAAATGCACTGCTACGAATTTCGGCACGACCCACAATAATTGGACCCGTTGCATTTTGTTCCATTATCACCACCACTGCAATGGGGGGGTGGCCAAATAAGGCATACGGCATGGGAGGGTAAGTGATGGGTAGGGCACTTGGTTTTTCAAAGCGATGTTTGAATAGATACTCACCCTCGTAATTGGCCTTGTGTCTAAAATAGGGTGGGCCAATAACATCCCCAAACGCCACCACACCTTCCACGGAAGTTGATAATCTTTGATCGACTACAATTTGTCCATTTTCATGGATGATATGACCTGCATCTAAACCCAAATCTCGTATTCGGGGTGTCATGCCAGTTGCCACCAATAGCTGGTCACCCCGCACTGTTTTTAGGCCACTGGGTTGGTTTAGATTCACCTGAATGTCACCGTTGGCTTGCACCGACTCAATACTGGCGTTTGGGATTAATTGAATGTGGGGGCTCACCAACTGACGATACCGATCTCGCAAATCGCTGTCCATTCCTGACAAAATATCCCCCCTGGTTACCACCGTTACCTCACTACCTGAAGCAGAAAAAAAGTGGGCCATTTCTAACGCAATATACCCCCCTCCAATAATAACCAGCCTGGGCGGCAACGTGGTGAGCCGCAATGCCTCTTTGTGGGTGATGTAAGGAATACTTTCCAAACCAGGTATGGGTGGGATCACGGATTCTGAACCCGTTACAATCGCAATAAAGGGGGCCGTGACCCGTTGCTGGTTGACCTCAATGACACGGGGGGCCACAAAACGTGCGTGTCCTCGTACCAAGGTAATATTGGGGTGTTGCCGATAAATGGGTTCTATCTGGTCAGACTCTGCATCCACCGTTTGGCTAACCCGCTGACTGAGTTCGGTAAATCGAATGTCGGGGGGGACCCCAACCACATTGGCACTACCAGCCGCTTGCATTTCACGAACCACATCGGCTGGATAAATTAACATTTTAGATGGAATGCAGCCATGGTTTAAGCAGGTGCCACCCAATCGTCCCGAATCAATCGCCATGACCCGGTACCCCATATTGGCCAAGGGTCGAATTAGCTTGGCTCCACCCCCCGTACCGATTACAATGACATCCATTTGTTGTGTATCGCTCATGAACTTCCTCGTTTACTCAAATATACACTCCCATGCTATCCTTAATGACTGGTTTTTGGCAAAAGAATTTAAAAAATAATATACCATGGGATGGTGTCTGCGGCTGGGAAGTGTGTAGCTGATTGATACCCCGTGGATGCAATGAAGGATGGATGATGACTGTGTATTCTCCGACTGAACTTGAGGCTACTTGGATCAAAAAATGGGATGCCGATCAATTGTACCAAGTACCCGATCTACCCCCTGCGGATCGACCGCCGTATTATTGCCTCGAAATGTTTCCGTATCCCAGTGGAAATTTACACGTGGGGCATGTTCGTAATTACACCATTGGTGATTGCATGGCACGGTTTAAGCGGATGAAAGGTTTTGCGGTTTTACACCCATTTGGATTTGATGCCTTCGGACTACCCGCCGAAAATGCGGCCATTAAACATCAGGTAATGCCCCAAGAGTGGACCCAACGCAACATGGATACCATGGTACATCAACTCAAGAGACTGGGTATTGGGTATGCGTGGAATCGTCAGATTGCCACCTGTGATCCCACATATTACCGGCACAATCAGTGGTTGTTTTTACAATTGTACCGCCTTGGCTTGGTTGAGCGAAGGTTGGGTTGGGTTAATTGGGACACCGTTGATCAAACCGTATTGGCCAATGAACAAGTGATTGATGGGCGTGGATGGCGATCAAATGCATTGGTGGAAAAGCGCCAAATTGCCCAATGGGTATTTAAAATTACGGATTATGCTGAGGAATTATTGGCTGGATTGGATCACCTGCCCCATTGGCCTGAACGGGTTAAGACCATGCAACGAAATTGGATTGGCAAGCGGGTTGGTACCACAGTTCGATTTACACATTCTCAAACTGAACGCAGCATTGATGTGTTTACCACTCGCCCCGATACGTTGTTTGGGGTTAGTGCTGTTGTTTTATCACCCGATCATGACGCCATTGATGACCTGTTAACAGCCAATCCAGAAGCACCCCTTCGTCTTGAGGCGATTGCCGCGATTCGACGGGATATGATTGATCC
>SXXA01000001.1 GCA_005791325.1 Actinomycetota bacterium
ACAAATCGGATGCTTCGATAAGAAATTGGAACCCCAATCGGTTCAGCACTGGTCGGGTCAGATCCATTATATAACTGCACTTCCACCGAATAAATGCCATTGATAGGGCCCGTTGGACTAGAAACCATGGTTTGAATGGCAATTTGAGTTGGCGTATTCCCCGTTTCCCAAAAAGCATTGAGCCCACCCCATCCAATACTTAACATTAGAAAAATAGCAACCCATTTTAAGTAGAAAAGCCCCGTTTTTTTGACCACCCCCAGGCATTCCATCAGGGATGTCATCCTTCGTCGATCTTCTATTGGAATCCCCAACAACTTCATGGCCACACTGCCCAGAATACGCTCACAGCGGAATGCCCATTGAGGTTTTTTTACATATCGATTTTCTAAACCCATCTTCATACCCATACCTACAAGATCGATTCCCTATTATTTTAAAATGTATCAATTTTTATCAATATTACAAACCCAATAGCTGTAACACAAAGCGCATCATACCCCATACAACGCCATTTAACACCCCCATCATCGCTAATATCAACAATATCCCCAACCCATAAGGGTCTAGTCGATCTAGAAAAGATTGGGCTGACATTGGTAAAAATGGTCGAATAACACGAGAGCCATCGAGCGGGGGAATCGGCAATAAATTGAATACCATTAGACCCACATTAATTAAAATCCATGACGACAACAGCCCATTCCAATCGTGGCCAGTTCCCATCATTACAAATCGAGCCCCCAATGCCAGTGTTAAGTTCATAATAGGACCCGCTAACGCCACACGCATCATGACCCGATCGGGATTGGAAAAATACCGAGGGTTAACAGGAACTGGCTTGGCCCACGCCAACCAAACAGTCCCCATAACCAGCACAGAAACAAGGGGAACCAAAACAGTGCCCACCCAATCAATATGGGCCATTGGATTAACGGTTA
Organism: Actinomycetota bacterium; assembly: GCA_005791325.1. Classification (GTDB taxonomy): domain Bacteria; phylum Margulisbacteria; class Marinamargulisbacteria; order SXXA01; family SXXA01; genus SXXA01. Next base: position 942 of record SXXA01000001.1, read on the forward strand.
ATCGGCCCATGGCACGGGGGGTTGGATCACCGTGACGATCGGCCACCACGGCATGGGCCCATTCATGTAAGACCACCGCTATCATTAAAATAACTACCATTACCAACGAGGATGGCATTGCATGGCCTCCTGTTTTTCTCGTTGTCGAGTGGTTTTGGCATAATGTCGTGTGGTTTGGATAGATTGATGGCCCAAAAATTGCTGAACATCCACCAATGTTGCACCTGAATTCAATAAATGAACCGCCGCTGTATGTCGGAGTGAATGGGCCGATACCACGCGATTGAGCTGACATACCCCCAACGCATCTTGAATAATATACTGAATCAGTCGTGACGAAACAGGCCGAATTAACCACCCACGTTTAACACGTTTTTGATGCATTGACTGCCAATATTGTTGTAACTCAAGCAATAATTCTCGACGAACAGGTACCATTCGTTCAGCCCCACCCTTACCAAGTACCCGAATGGTTGAGGCCGACACATTAATACAATCCCATGTTAGCTTGGCAACCTCACCCACACGCAATCCAGCTGAATAGGTTATGCCCACAACCAATCGATTGCGTTGTGACACACCTGCCAATGCCGACCATAGCCCCCCCCATTCTGATTGCGATAAATAATGCGGAATAGGGCGATAATACGCACTCAATGAGGGTAAAATAGGAACTTCCTTCAGTTCGCCACGCTGATGCAAAAACCGCCAATAGGTCATCATCGCCGATCGTTTTCGACGAATGCTAACAACAGAATATTGCGAGGCCAAAATTTGGGAAATTTGATCCCAGTTGGCACCATTTTGACAATACGAAATATACACCGATACATCCCGCAAATACGCCGCAACGGTATGAGTAGAATACCCACGGACATGAGTCAAGTACGCCGAGAATTCAGCTAAGGCACCCGTATACATTGCAACAACCCTACCATGGTTTTTAAATCTTGGATATGACGCAAAGAAATGGCCGTTAATAGGGCATCAATGGTCATCGGAACACAGTGAATCCATTCATCATCATCTTGAGGGAGGGGGTCTTGAACCAAGCCGGTTGCTTTAAAAAAATGCATGAATTCAGTGCAAAAACCAGGGGATGGAAAACCACCTGCAATTAATTCTAAATGGGTCGCACGATAGCCCGTTTCCTCTCGCAATTCACGATTGGCTGCCACCAATAAATCCTCGCCATCTTCGATACAACCCGCTGGGACTTCAAGCAGGGTTTGTTTGGCGGCGGTTCGATACTGCTGAACCATTACAATGGTTGTATCATCTAAAAACGGTACAATCACAACGGCTTGGGGATGCCGAACCACATCACGATGGGCGGTTCGTCCATCCGGTAACCCCACCACGTGGGTTTCGACCTGAATGCGAGTACCCTGATACCTTGGAATGCAGCCCATCATTTGTTCACTATACACCGGCACCCCCCCCTTGACTTCTGACCAGCACCCAATCGTAAACAAGCCGAGATAATTGGGCAATCCAGCCAGTACCAAATAGACGATTGGGAACCCGTTGGCTAAACACCGAAATGGCATAGGGATGATGGTCAACCAATACAATGCCCACATCATTTTTGATATGGTCTAAAGTACCCGTTTTATTGGCAACCCGAATGGTGCCCGGCAAATGTTTGGGAATGCCCCATTTCACTTGTTGCCTTAACAATACCGTCATCATCTCTTGGGAAAGTTCCTTGCTGAACACCTCCCCTCGATATAGTTGAACCAACAAATGATTCATATCCCTCGAGCTAGAATAATTCAACCCCTCTGCGCGCAATAAATTGGTGGCCCTAACAACGGTGTGTTTCAAACCGCGTTCTTTCATCAGTCGATTAATATTGCCCAACCCCACATGTTCCATTAACATCTTGGTGGCCGTGTTATCACTTTGGGTAATCATCAAATTCACCAAATGACGAATCGAAAAACGTGCCCCTGGTGGCTGAAATTGAATCACACCAGCTCCCCCAACCCGCATATCATTTGTAAATACCAAGGTGTCATCCAAATTCAAATTCCCCAAATGCAATTGTTCATATACCGCCACCATAACGGGAAACTTAATAACGCTTGCTGGATTATACGGTCGATTTTCAGCAATCCCAATATGATCAGATGTGGTAAGGTCGGTATATGAAATACTGATTTGGGCCGGATGGGTAAATACAAATTCTTCTAAAATGGTTTTAAGGGATTCAGTAGGAGAGGCTACCGCCACCACCCCCCAGAAAAGTAGTAGCCAGACAGTCCAGAATCCCCGGTTGGTCATTATTCTACCAATGGAACCAAGGGCACCAAATTAATTCGATTTTGCTGATCAATTTCTTTTACCCTCACCTCAACAATTTGACCAGTTTTAACCACCTCATCAGCACGAGCAACCCGGTGTTTAGCAAAAGAAGAAATATGCATTAGCCCTTCCTTACCAGGCACCAATTCCATAAATGCCCCAAAATCCACTACTTTTGTCACGCGACCCTGATACACATCCCCCACCTCAATATCACGGGTTAATTGTCGAATCACGGTTTTGGCATGATCCAATTGATCTTGGTTACTAGCCGATACACACACAAGACCGATCGATCCATCCGTTACCACAATGGTGGCTTGGGTTTCTTCTTCAATTTTACGGATCATTTTACCACCCGGACCAATTAGAAGCCCAACTTTGTCTGGGGGAATGCTCATCGATTCAATCTTGGGAGCATTGGGGGCAATCACGCCACGTGGCGCAGACAACACCTCCCCCATCCGAGACAAAATATGCAAACGCCCCAGTCGGGCTTGTTCTAGGGCTGTTTTTAATATATCAATCGTCAACCCAGATACTTTAATATCCAACTGTAATGCGGTAATCCCCGCAACCGATCCAGCCACTTTAAAATCCATATCACCGTAGTGATCTTCCAAACCCTGAATATCTGACAATACCACAAACTGCCCGTCTTGAATCAGAAGACCCATTGCAATTCCAGCGACCGGGGCTTGGATGGGAACCCCAGCATCCATTAGGGCCAAACAACACGAACATACCGAGGCCATTGAAGACGATCCATTGGACTCTAAAATCTCGGAAACCAAGCGGATGGTATAGGGGAAATTTTGGGTGGGAAGGACAGATGTGAGGGCTCGTTCTGCCAGCGCCCCATGCCCCAGCTCCCGTCGACTGGTACGGGCCATGTTACCCACCTCACCAACGGAATAGGGTGGGAAATTATAATGTAAAAAACAGGTTTTTTTATCCACATCCGATAAATTATCTTCCATTTGTTCATCATCTGATGTACCCAATGTCACCACTCCCAAACTTTGGGTTTCGCCACGGGTAAACAAGGCTGACCCATGGGTTGAAGGTAATAATCCGACTTGGGCTTCAATCGGACGAATCTCATCCAATCGGCGCCCATCCGGACGTATTTTATGGGTAATAATGGTTTGACGAATGTGATCTTTTTTATAACCACGAAACAATTCAGTCGCCAAAGGCACGTCATTGGGGAAAACCTCTGCCACTTTTAGCAAAACCTCAGATTCGAGGGATTTTAAAAATTGGTTAGTGGCATCTTTATCCCCACCTTTTAGGTTTTGAGCGATTTGGTTACCCATCGCCGATTGAATCAAAGAGACGAGCTCCAAATGGGGTTGGGTGGGTTCAAGAACCGTTTTGTCTTTGCCCACCAGCTGTTTTAGCTGTAATTGGGCCGTGGTGGCTTCAGAAATGGGTGTTTGTGCAACTTGAATGGCCTGTAGGATGGTTGATTCAGATACATCATGGGCCCCCGCCTCAATCATTAAAATGGCGGTATCGGTTCCAGCAACGGTCATGTGTAAGCGACTATCTCTGAACTGGGAGATAGATAAATCAGGGCGAAGTGATGACTCAACATCCCCAATAAGAGCGGCTCCCACGGGTCCATTGAAGGGAATATTGGATATGGTTAATGCAGCCGATGCCGCCACAATCGCAAACGGTTCGATTGGAATGGTCGGGTCATGAGATAAAATGGTCACCACCACTTGAACATCATTTCGAAATGACTCGGGAAAGAGAGGACGAATAGACCGATCAATTAAGCGTGAAATTAAGGTGGCAAAACCACTGGGGCGGGCTTCGCGTTTAAAATACCCCCCAGGGATTCGACCAGCAGCATAAAATTTTTCAACAAATTCAACCGTCAGCGGGAAAAAATCAATGCCAGTTTTGGGAGAAGATGACATCACAGCGGTAGCGAGAAGGACCAAATCCCCTGTTCTGAGCACCACGGATCCGTTGGCTTGCTTGGCCATGAGGCCGGTACTGAGTGAAACGTGGCGGCCACCAATGGTTGTGGCAATTGTTTGTTCGTTAGATAATAATCCCATGCTGATTCCTTATTGGTTTAATGTAACCCCCTTTCTATTGTAACGGGGGATAGATCATTCGGTAAGCCCCTAAAAAAATAGGTTGCGTGATTGGGTGGTATCATTGATGCCCCGACCCGAACCTCCCCAAAGGTGAGGAAAAAAGAAAGAAGGAAAGAAAGCATATTGGGGACTTGGGGGTGGCGCCACAAAATACAATATGGGCACACAGTATCTCGCTCGCTTAAAGGGGCAGAGCCCCTTTATCCAGCATAGCTATTTACAAATTACGTTTAATGCAGCTCCCGCTTTAAACCATTCAACCTGACCATCATTATAGGTGTGCGTTAATTTTACCTCATCAACGGTTCCATCTTCATGCCTTAATCGCATTATAATCACCGATTGTGGGGCTAATTCCATTATCCCCAATAAATCAACCACATCATCTTCACGAATTAACTCATAGTCGGATGCCTGTTCAAAACACAATGCCAAAATGCCCTGCTTTTTGAGATTTGACTCATGAATACGAGCAAATGACTTAACAACGACAGCCCGAACACCCAGATGTCGTGGCTCCATCGCCGCATGCTCCCTTGATGACCCCTCTCCATAATTATACTCACCTATCACCACCGTCCCAACCCCTGACTGTTGGTACAATCGAGCCGAATCGGGAACCGGCATATATGCCCCCACCGTGCGATTCCATACATGATTAGCCTGCTGATTAAACGCATTGATCGCACCAATTAACAAATTATTCGATATTCGATCCAAATGCCCCCGATAACGCAACCAAACCCCCGCTTGCGAAATATGGTCCGTGGTGCATTTACCTTGGGCTTTAATTAATATCGAAAGCCCACTTAAATTGGTCCCCTCCCAAGCAGGAAAGGGGGCCAATAGTTGCAACCGCTCCGAATCAGGTGATACCACAACCTGCACATCGGATCCACCCTCAGATGGGGGGGTAAACCCAGTCAAATCCAAGACAAAACCCGTGGGTGGCAACTCATCGCCAACGGGTGGTGCCAGTCGAGTGGTTGTGCCAGGCAAGGGATCCGTAAGGGGATTAAACCGCAAATCCCCCGCAATCGCCAACGCAGTCACCACTTCAGGTGAGGCCACAAATGCATGGGTATGGGACTGGCCATCATTACGTTTTGAAAAATTGCGATTAAATGACGTTACAATTGAATTGGGGGCCACCCCCGCCTCATCATGCCGCTTCCACTGCCCTATACAAGGCCCGCAAGCATTGGCCAACACAACAGCCCCCATCCGATCAAAAACCGATAATATACCCGCCTTTTCCGCCGTGGCCCGCACTTGCTCCGAGCCAGGGGTCACCGTAAACAAGGCCTTAGATGTTAAGCCATTTTCAACCGCCTGGTGGGCAATGGATGCCGCCCTCGCCATATCCTCATACGACGAGTTGGTACATGAGCCAATCAACCCCACTGACACCGTTGACGGATATTGATTGGTATCAACAGCCTGCTTAAATTCCGAAATAGGCCATGCTTTGTCGGGGGTAAAGGGACCATTAATATGGGGCTCAAGGGTATCTAAATCAATATCAATCAATTGATCATAATAATCAGAGGGTGACGACAGCACATCCCTATCAGGACCTAATTCTTCATGCCAATCCCCCAACGCATCAATCACCTCAGAACGCCCCGTTGCCTGCAAATACATCCGCATTTTATCATCATAGGGGACTAGGGAGGATGTGGCCCCAATTTCAGCTCCCATATTACAAATGGTCCCCTTGCCCGTACAAGAAATATGCTGAGCACCCTCTCCAAAATATTCCACCACATGATCCGTACCTCCCGATACCGTCAGCAAACCAGCAAGTTTGAGTATGACATCCTTCGGGCTCGCCCATCCCGATAATCGTCCGGACAATCGGACCCCAATGATTTTGGGCACCTTTAATTCCCAAGGCAACCCAGCCATGGCATCCACAGCATCCGACCCACCCACCCCAATGGCCAACATCCCCAAACCACCGGCATTGGGGGTGTGTGAATCGGTTCCAATCATCAGGCCCCCAGGAAAGGCATATTGCTCCAAAACCACTTGGTGAATAATACCTGAACCAGGTTTCCAAAACCCAATACCATGTCGACGCGACACCGATTCCAAAAATGCATAGACTTCCTGATTATCAGACAACGCACGAGACAAATCGGTTGAGGCACCAGATTGAGCCATAATTAAATGATCGCAATGAACCGTGGTTGGAATGGCAACAGCCGGACGACCCGCTTGCATAAATTGCAACAACGCCATTTGAGCCGTTGCATCCTGCATGGCCACCCGATCCGGCTTAAAATTTGCGTAATCCTCACCACGAAGGTAGGGTAATTGGGGAAAATCCCCCATCAAATGGGTATAAAGTATCTTCTCGGTGTAGGTCAGCGGACGCCCCAAAACAGAACGTACCAACGGCAATAACGACTGAAAACGATGATACGATTTTACAATCGATGAAATATCTAACATGCCATCTCCTTACACAGTATTAATGGGACGATTTTTCACCAACCACCGCAGGTCGTACGGGGCTCTTAATTGGTAAAATTTCACTTTCAAGTGGGGAACGAAAATCGCGAAACCATACATCGGCAAAGGTAAATAAGAAAAACAAAAATAAAAACAATAAACTTGATAAAAAGGCAAATCGATTAAAGGCATCGTCCCACCACAACCCCATGAAAACAAACATCACCACACTGGCTTTCATAATGGCAACCAACAAAGCCATAATTAAATTAAAAGAGCCAAAGTTAACTTGGGCAATGGCAACCGTAATAACCGTTAAAATCAGGAGAGCCACCAAGGCCCCCACATAAACTGAGGTAGGAACAATAAAATGATCGTGATGAGACTCTTGTGACATATAATTACCCCACTAAATAGAATAATGGAAATAGAAAAATCCATACCAAATCAACAAAATGCCAATACAACCCAACCATTTCAACTGGTGTAAAGAACCCACTATAAAAATGGCCCTGACGATTG
>SXXA01000022.1 GCA_005791325.1 Actinomycetota bacterium
ATGCAACGTTGGTGAGTGGTAATGTGGGCCCCCTATTGGCAACTCCAAATAGCAAATCGATGCTCAGATTTGAAGGGTCTCAACGACTTAATTTACCGGTGTCTGTTTTAAACAATCAACCATACCATATGGTAATTGTGACTCAAAAACAGGGGGCGCAAGCGAATCAAATACCCATGATGGGGGTTGCTGCGAATGGTGCGACACGCTTTTTAGTTGGGTATGATACACCTGAATCATTACGGTATCAGGTTAATTCGACCAGTGTTGGTGTGAAACATCCATTTTTTGCTTCAACGGGAAATCGGGCTATTTGGGTGGGGAATACCACTGAATGGAATGGGGTGAATTTGGATGGGAGTTGGGGGAACGCTGTCTCCAATCCATTCGAACCCATAACGGATATGTCCGAACTGATTTTGGGTTCTTATGTGCCGGAAATGATGTCCGGTTATCAGGGTGATATTGCAGAAATATTGGTGTGGAATCAATCCATTTCAATCAGTGACCGGTATTGGATTGATCAATATTTAAGCCAAGAATGGGGTGTGGCTTCGGATACCGATGGGGATGGTATTTTTAATCAATTTGATGCCTTCCCAACGGATAATCTTAAAACAATGGTGATGGCATCGGAGGCACCTACGCTCAATGGGTGGTCCAGTTTGGCGAAATCAAATTTGGTGACATGGCTTCGCCCCAATAGTTTTGGGGTGGTAACGGGTAATACAGGCGGTGTTCGTCAGTGGCTTGACTGGAGTGGGCGTGGGAATATGGCTATTCAAGCAACCGCATCCATGCAACCCATGGTGGTGGTAAATGGTATTAATGGGAATCGTTCCATTCAATTTGATGGAATGAATGACGAGTTATACATGCTTCTACCCCAATTGGTAACGGCTTCCTATACCTTGGTGGCCGTGGTGCAACGGCAGATTGTAACCAATAATGGGAGTATTGTATTGGATCTGCCAGTGGGCACAGGTTTGCAAGTGGGGTATACGGGTAGCGATCGTATTGGGTATTACCATGGCACCACACTCAACGCACAATCTAGGTGGATTGGAAATGATCCGATTGGTTTATCGGTTTCAGTTGGTGGCGGGCGTGCCAAAGAGATTCGAATCAATGGGGCCGTTGTAACATCTGATGCCACGATTTCATCCGCATTGTCGTTGTCGGACGGGTTGGTTTTGGGTCGATTATTTGCAGGATTAATGGGTGAAGTGATGATCTTTAACGGGCAATTAAGCACCCAGGATCGGTTGGTAGCCGATACACACTTGTCCAGCCAGTGGGGTGTGGTGATGGATACCGATTCAGATGGGGTTCCGAATTCATTTGATTTTAATCCCACGGATCCAAGTATATGGGTAGCCCCTGTGGTGGATGATTTGCGTAATGAATTACCCAGTGCGAATTTACAATTATGGGTAGTTGCTACCCCGTCGGCGGTGATGACCGCAGGATCAAATGGGGTGGTTCGTTGGATTAATTGGGCGGGTAGGGGGCAACCTATTATACAACCGATGGCCAATAGACGCCCTATTTTAAAGTTGGGTGATGGGGTGATGGGGGTTCAATTTGATGGGTTAAAGCACAGTATGATGATACCTGCTTTATTGGGCAATACACCCTTTACGATTGGCGTGGTTGAAACGAAGCGTGCTTTCAACACAGGTGGGTTAAAAACAGGGCATTGGATGGGGTTAAACAATGGGGCCATGATTCCATTCCAGTGGGGGTATCGTGCCAATAACCTTGGGTTGACAATGGATTTAGGTGGCCGTGGGGTATCGATCAATCGGGATACATTTGAGGATATTCGCCGATTCCATATGATTCAATTGTCACCCACCAATGGTGTTATGGTGTATTTAAATGGTGCGATGATCACCCAGAATGCCTTGGCCACTCAGCTGCTACCTGCTGGAATAGAGTGGGCGTTGGGCGCGAATGGGGTGACCCCATCTACCTATTATGAGGGGGATATTTATGAGGTAATGGTATTTAATGAGTTTTTAAGTACGGAAGATCGGTATATTTTGGATCAGGTAATGGCCAAGCGTTGGAATTTAATAGTGGATACGGATGGGGATGGGGTAGACAATCGTATAGATGATGCACCACTTGATCCATCAATTGGGATACTTGATTCCGATGGGGATGGCATTCAAAATCCATTTGATGCGTTTCGATTTGATCCGTTACGGGTGGTTGATTTGGCCGAGTGGTCAGCCAGTTTAAATCGGTTATCTGTTGGCGTTAAAGAATCGCTTCAGTTTTGGGGGAATGCCCAATATGGCTACATGAGTACGGGTAATGCCAATAGTGTGACGCGATTATTGGATTTAAGTGGTAATCGTAATCACGCAGAGCAAATGAATACAGCATTCAGTCCAGCTCTGATATCAGGGGTGAATACCATGATTCGATTTGATGCATTTGATAAAATGGCCATCAATCCGTTACTGGTATCAAATAATTATGCGATTTATATCGTTCAACAACGACGAAGTCCGTTATTGGGGACGTTATTAACCGTTACAACCTCATCAGGTGTTTCGCTCAACATCGGATTCACGACATCCAATACACTGCGGGTATCCATGGGAACGATCATGATGGAGGTATCATCCAATCAAATTCCCACCACGAGTCGTTGGGTATTGGGTGTTCATTTTAGTCAAGCGAGTGGATTAATAGTAGCGATGAATGGGGTTGAAGTTTTATCCAGTTCATCCATGACTGTTCCACTCAGTGGGGCTAGTGGGTTGCAACTGGGGAATGGGTATTCAGGTGATTTGGGTGAAATAATGGTATTTACTCGTGAATTATTACCATCTGAGCGTTTTTATATTGAAGATTATCTTCGGGTTAAATGGGGTGTGGCGATGGACTCTGATGGGGATGGCTCACTCAATGCGGTGGATCCTGATTCGTTATCGCCATGGATTACCGATATGGATGCGGATGGTGACGGGGTTCCGAATGCTAGTGATGCCTATCCATCGGATGCAACCCGTGTGGTTGACGTGGCTACCATTGCCCCTGCATTGCAAGGGGTTTCGGCCAATGTGATGGCCCAATTGGGGGCTTGGTTGGTGGCCATGCCAACATGGGTATTGTCGGATGCAAGTGGGGTATCGCGTTGGTTTGATGTGAGTGGTAAAAAACGACACTTTGGTCAAAGAGTGGGAATCAATCGACCCCGCTTGGCAACTTATTTAGGGGTTAGCACCATTGATTTTGATGGCTTGATGGACTTTATGACGGCAGATGGACCTGCGTTTTCGGTACCAGCTTATACGCTGTATATTGTTGAGCGTCGCGGAAGGGGGGCTGGTATCAATCCATTGGTAGGTGGGGCGGATTCCAGTTGGGGGTTACACTATTCAAACAATGGCCAAGGGCTTGAGGTAAATCATGCTTTGATGGGATCAACATCGACGGTAGTGCCCGCATTTAATCAAGGTGTGATGCGTTTAATTGGGGTTAAATATGATTCG
>SXXA01000023.1 GCA_005791325.1 Actinomycetota bacterium
CCCGCTATCCTATCTCCCTCCCCTGCGGGGAGGGTTGGGGTGGGGGTTTAATTCATTGGGCACGATGTGCCCATCATCTTAAGGTTGTAGCCCCTTCATTCAGTTTAAACTACCTACCATTACGGGAATATTTTCAATATAATAAAGGGGTACCCATGCTGCACTTTAACAACCTTCCTTTCTCTATTCACCCATTTCGCCATACTTGGCTAACCATTCGTCTCTTGTTTTTTTTAGGGCTTTTCTCTCTTATGCCCATTCCCCTTCTAGCGAAATCTCTCATTGTTAAAGCCACCCCTTCGTCAACCAGCATCCAATCATCTTTGTTTCCCCCTGATGTAGTCATCGTGGCCTCCCTCACCGTTCCCAAACAAACCACCCAATCCCTTCCCTCTATTTATTATGAAATCGAAATCCCCGATCATCGGGATGATTTAATGGCCACCATTCAGCAATTGCCCAATGTTGTTAGTATTGAACCGAATCACCCCATCTATTTAAGGGGATTCACTGATTTTTCGGATTCCTTACGCAACACTCAATATTACCTGAATAATCCTCAAATAATGGCCATTTTGGAAGTGATACCAACCCGCAGCGTTTTGGTTGCCGTTGTGGATACCGGATTCAGCCCCGATCACCCCGATTTGATTGGAAAAGGATGGGTCAATTCAGCCGAAATACCCAATGGCATTGATGATGACCAAAACGGGTATGTGGATGATCAGTATGGGTATGACTTTTACCAATCACGCTTGGGGGGTCGCCACAATATTACCGATCAAAATGGGCACGGCACCCATATTTCGGGAATTATCGCTGCCAATGTAAACAATCAGCAGGGGATCATTGGATTGGCCCCCATGGCTAAAATTTTGCCCATCAAAATTTTTTCTGCCGATGGATTTGGGTATCAGTTTGATGCCGCTGCGGGTATTTTATACGCCATTCAACAAGGTGCCGATGTCATTAATTGCTCGTGGGGATATAGCCAAGTGAATACCGTATTGGCCGATGCCATACAGGCAGCGATTGATGCATCCATTTGGGTGGTGGCATCAGCGGGTAATTCGGGGACAGGTAGTTATGAATACCCTGCCAGCCTTCCGGGGGTCATATCGGTTGGCTCACTCAATTCAGCTGGAAATCGATCGTATTTCACCAATAAAAATAGTTTGGTAGACGTTTATATAAGTGGTGAAAATATCGTTTCAACAGGGCTATCCAATGGCTATTGGACCTTGGATGGAACCTCCCAGTCAGCATCGGTTATCTCTGGATTACTGGCCCATTATCTAGCGGCATTTCCCAGGCGAATCCCCCTATCAACGGCATTATTTAGTCCAGTTCAAACCCCCAGTGGGGAATGGTTACCCCAAATAATGAGTGCCCACCATTTGATCTCCAATCACATACCAACCGCCAATCTTACGATTAGTATGGCGACGGGTGGATATGATAGTACCCACGTTGCCATACGCAATCAGACTGAACCGGTTTTTCAAATTCAAGAATTAATTCAATACCCCAATCCACTCAAAGATGGGCCAGCTTATTTTTCTTTTTATTCACCAGACCAAGGGTTGGGTACCATTTCACTGTATTCAGTATTTGGTCAATTCATTGGACGGCATGTATTTCAAGTGGTGGCAGGTAGCAATAAAACCGCTTGGCAATTGTTGCCACACCATCACTTGCCGAGGGGAACCTATTTGTTTGTTTTAGAAATCAAAACCACCCAACGTACCATGATCGAACGAGGGAAATTGACGGTTTTAAGATAAACTATTTATAGTGATCCTATGTTAAGCAAACGATTAATTCCATGTTTGGATGTTAGTGCTGGTCGGGTGGTTAAAGGAACCAATTTTGTGGGGCTTGTGGATGCGGGTGATCCGGTTGAGTTAGCGAAACGCTACAACGAGTTGGGGGCAGATGAATTGGTTTTTTTGGATATTAGTGCCACCCATGAAGCCAAACAAGTCACCTTGCAACTGATTGAGTCGGTAGCCAAGCAGGTGTTTATTCCCTTTACTGTTGGTGGTGGCATTCAACATATCGAGACCATCGACGCATTGTTATCCCATGGGGCAGACAAGGTGTCACTGAATTCAATCGCTGTTCGCAACCCATCACTGATTACGCAATCATCCAGCCGTTTTGGGTCACAATGTGTGGTAGTGGCGATTGATGCCCAACGGGTTTCCGGTGAACCCCACCAACGACACCTCGATTCAGAAATTGCATTGGATAGTCAGTCACGATATGAGGTGATGATTAATGGGGGACGATTGGGTACGGGAATCGATGTGGTGAAATGGGTGAGTCGCATGGTTCAAATGGGAGCTGGCGAGATTTTGGTAACGGCCATGCACTGCGATGGTACCAAGCAGGGGTATGATATTGAGTTAATGCAGGCCTTAAGGGGTTGTTCGGTACCGGTGATTGCATCGGGTGGGGCGGGAACCATTCAGCATGTGGTCGATGCCTTGCAGGTATCCGATGCTGCGTTGTTGGCCAGTGTGTTGCATTTTGGTGAATTAACCATTCAAGATATACGCCATGCTTGTCAATTAGCAGGCTTACCCATGCGAGACATGCATGAGTGGGATTCAAACTTATGAAGGGGGTAGGGGGATATCGGTGGATTGTGATAGCTTCGTGTGCACCTGTTTGAGTTCGACGGGTGGGCATAATATGAGCCAAGTATCCCCCCCTTGAATCGGGGTTTTGGCTGAAGGGATTGTCCACTTACCATCACGTGCCACCATGACTACCAAGCAATGACTGGGTAATCCAATGGTGGATATTGATTGATGAACCCAGTCTGATTCATAGGGGATTTCGAGTTCACTTAATTCTGCACCAAGGGGGTGACCGGTATCTAGTTGTAGGGGGTAATCGCGTGGTGGGGGTGCGGCACGATGAACCCCCAAATAGGTGGCAACCCAACGAATGGTGGTACCCTGAATTAATACGGAAGCTGCGACCACAAAAAATACCAGATGAAATAATAAGGGGGCTTGGTTAAGGCCGGCCATGTAAGGGAAGGTGGCCAAAACAATGGGTGCAGCACCCTTGAGTCCGCCCCAAGATACCATCATGATATGGGATAGTGGCATTTTAAATGGCCATAAACAGGCCCATACAGCCAACGGGCGTACAACTAACATCAGTAGGATGGTTAATAACATACCAATGGGGGCCAATGTCCATAATGAATGGGGAATCACCATTAACCCCAATGTCATAAAGACGAGCCATTGCATTCCCCATGCCAATCCGTCAAAAAATCGACTGACAAATTGTTTTTTCGCGAATGTTTCGCGTGCTAATAATACCCCTGCGATGTAAACTGCTAAGAATCCGCTACCACCTATTAGGCTGGTTAAACCAAATACCACACCGATCATGCCAATCATAAGAATGGGGATGGTGGAATCGTAGGTGCCATGCCATTTTTTAAGAATCCATGCCATGATTTGGCTCATGATAATTCCGATTAGGCTACCCATCATCATGGTTATCAAAAACGACCCAATCCAGCTTGTAATAAGGGGGATGGTGAGGGTGGTTGGGGTATGAGATACCCATTGAATGCATAATACGGTTAAAAAAATAGCCATGGGGTCATTGCCGCCCGATTCAATTTCTAAAACGGATCGAATGGGTGGGGTAAACCCGATTTTGGCTGATCGCAGAACCCCAAAAACGGCGGCGGCATCGGTGGATGCCAAGATGGCACCCAATAATAAGCCTTCTTGTAGGCTCATATTTAGCCAATACATCCCCCCCAGCGCCATGCCACTCGCCGTAATAGCCACACCAAGCGTGGCCAATAAGCCAGCGGGTTTACCGGCTTGTTTAATATCGCGCCATTTGGTGTCCAATCCACCTGAAAATAATATAAGAAGTAGGGCAATGGTGCCGATGCCATGGGTCCATAATGGGGGAACTCTAGGGATCCAGTTTAGTCCATCGGGGCCGGTGCAAACGCCTAGAATTAAAAAGAGTAATAACCCAGGGATGGCTACTCGGCGGGATAATAGGGATAGGATTCCTCCTATCATGGCGAGTAGTCCGCCTATCAACAAGCCCGATTCGAGTGTCATGGTGGTCCTTTTTTTTAAATTAGTGGGAATATGATAGCTTAGTTAAATAGGTTGGGGAAAGTGGGATGCCATTAACGGGGTTGTGGTGTCGTGTGGATAACCCCTGTTAAGGAGGTATGCCCCTTTAAAATCCCCAGTCAGTTGGGGTTCCAAGGGGCGGTGCCCCATGGGCGGGGTTGGGCGCGCAGCGCCCACATCACAATCCCCTTGTATCACAATTAAAAACAAGTATAATAAGCCCTAGTTTTATACATTTAAAAGCTAGTGGGGTTTATGAAATTATCTAAATCAGCAGAATGTGCACTTCGCATCATGGGTTATTTGGCCAATGAATCTTCGGGTACGATGCCCATGTTGTCTGAACGCCTTGGTATTCCCTATCACCATGTGGCCAAACTGATTCAACAAATGGCCAAAGCCCAATTGGTTCATACCAAACAAGGTAAACATGGTGGCGTTCAACTCATGAAATCCCCTCAATCCACCACCTTCAAAGATATTATTACCCTTGTAGATGGACCCACCCGAATGGCTGACTGCCTCCGCGATCCCGCCCTATGTCGGTTGTATGGTGGATGCACCCTACAATCGGTTTTACAAGCCGTTCAACACCAAATTGATGCCGTATTAATGAATACCACCCTCGATCAACTCATACAAAGGACACCCCATGAGCGAACTGATTAACCAACTCACCAATCAACCCTATCAATATGGGTTTTCGACTAACATCGATACCGACGTGTTCCCCAAAGGATTAAACGAAGATGTCATTCGACAGTTGTCTGCCAAAAAACAAGAACCAGCTTTTATGCTTGATTTTCGCTTAAAAGCGTATCGCCATTGGCTCACCATGACCGAACCAACGTGGCAAAATGTGACTTATGCCCCCATTCATTACCAAGATATTCATTATTACGCCGCCCCCAAAGCCACCAAAAAAGCCGCTAGTTTGGATGAGGTCGACCCCGAATTGCTTCGCACCTTCGAAAAATTGGGTATCCCCCTCACCGAACAAAAACGCTTGGCCAACGTGGCCGTGGATGCCATTTTTGATAGTGTTTCGGTGGCCACCACTTTTAAAAAGAAATTATTGGATGTTGGGGTTATTTTTTGTCCTTTATCTGAAGCCATTCAAGAGTATCCGGATTTGGTCAAATCATATTTAGGATCAGTGGTTCCATACACCGATAATTTTTTTGCGGCACTGAATTCTGCTGTATTTACGGAAGGTAGTTTTGTGTTTGTACCAAAAAACACGGTGTGCCCCATGGAATTATCCACCTATTTTCGTATCAATACCCAAGAAACAGGGCAATTTGAACGAACATTGATTGTATGTGAATCGGGGGCATCTGTTAGTTATTTGGAAGGGTGTACGGCCCCTATGTTTGATACCAATCAGTTGCATGCAGCGGTGGTTGAATTGGTTGCCCTAGATGATGCCACCATCAAATATTCAACGGTTCAAAATTGGTATGCAGGTGACCCCAATACAGGTAAAGGTGGTATTTATAATTTTGTGACTAAACGGGGTAAATGTTTGGGGGCCCGATCTAAAATTTCGTGGACCCAAATTGAAACAGGGTCGGCGATTACCTGGAAATACCCCAG
>SXXA01000024.1 GCA_005791325.1 Actinomycetota bacterium
ATGGCCAATAAGGCCAAGGGTACCCCATCTCCTCCCCCACTGACAATAAGGGCCATGACCAAAATGACAATCACCACCAATAATTCAATCGGCATTTTTTGCTGGGTTTGAACTGGTTTATTAACCGAAAGGGTGATGTTTTTGGCCGTTGCAATGGTTTCAATAATCGCCAAATGCCCCGACAACACCCCCTCTTGAAAGCGCTTGGCCTTGTAAAATGGAATAACATAACGGTCTAATAATTCACCTGTTTTACCGTCATTTAGAATGGATTCCAACCCGTATCCCACTTCGATACGGGTTTGTTTTTCTCGTAATGCGGTTACAAATAACACCCCGTTATCTTGACCCTTCTTACCGATGCCCCATTGTTTGTACAAGCGTTCTGCTACCATCTCGATGGGCTCCCCGTTGGTGGTATTTAAAACCACGGTGGCCACTTCAATACCAGATGCCTTTTCTAATGCGACTGATGCCGATTCCAATTGTTTGGTTTGAAGGGGAGATAATAAGTTTGATTCATCCACCACAAAACCGGAGGGTCGTGGCAAGGCCATTGGAGTCGCCGCCCAACAAGCCAACAAAAAGATCGAACAAAAAAATCGAACCAATCGGATCATCGGGTATCCACAAATGAGACCAATTGCCCAACCAATTCAGCATAGTCTGTCGATGACAATTGAAACGCGCGATGGTGATAGACCCCATGGGTAATGGATCGAATCAGGGTATTGTATTCGGGAAGTTCATCTTCTAAAAGGGCTGTTGTCTGCTGAATTGAAATAATGTCCGCCAAGTTAGGGGACAATAATACCCGTAAAACGGACATGATTTGAGGCCAACTATGGTGCACCAATGGAATCACTTTTTTACTTACAATTAATTGTTCACGAATTTTGATAGATGCAGACCGCAAATAAAATTCACATTCCCGACGCAAATGCGCCGGCTCAATTTTAAGGGGTGCAAATACATTATTTCCCACCCAAACCGTGGCTTCGGCGGCATAAACAGAAAATTCAAGTGGAAACACATCCAAAGAGCGAACCACCTCCGTCACCGTCATCACCTTCACCAACAAGCGTCGATGCCGAAATGCTGGAATGGGTGCCATGGCTTTTATAACGGTTTCGGGATCTCGATTGACCACCACAATTAAATGGATGAAATCTGGATTCCCCAATCGTTCAGGGCAGGTTCCCACCATCACCAAACAATCGGGGAGATTTAATTCCAAATAGGCAGCCAAGGTTTTAATGGGGGGGTGTCGACGAAAGATATTGAATTTAAACCAATCCATACATGCTCCTAAAGTAAATATGGGTCATGATATCCCCTGTTGGGTGAGGGAAAAACGCATATCAAAATCCTGAATCTCAGATTCAGTGAGTCGTAAGGAAGGCATGAGACGGATGACATTCGGTCGTGGGGCGTTAATCAGCAATCCATTTGATAAGCCTTTTTTAACCAGTTGGGCCGCCACATCCTGCTTGAATTGCATGGCCAACAATAGCCCCATACCCCGACATTCCGTCACCCCCCATTCGGTGGCACGACTTGCAATAAGGGTTTGTAATTGGTTTGAATGATGGTGAACGGACGCCAAAAACCCTTCGGCGGTAATGGCTTGTAAAACGGCATTAACGGCAGCCAATACCAATGGGTTACCGTTGTAGGTTCCCCCTTGGTCGCCATATTCAAATACAGAGCATTGGTCTTTGGCTAATAGGGCTGCCACGGGGACACCCCCACCGAGACCTTTACCCAAGGTCAAGATATCGGGTTGAACCTGATAATGTTGGTGGGCAAACAAGGCGCCCGACCGGGCAATACCGGTTTGAACCTCGTCGATAATGAATAAAAGACCCTTCTGTTGGGTGAGGCGACGCAAGGATTGAACAAATGAATGGGGTGCCGGAATCACCCCCCCTTCCCCTTGAATGACTTCAAGCATGACCGCCACCGTACGTGGCGTAATGGCGGCGTCCACGGCATCCAAGTCAGCGTATGGCACTTTAACAAATCCAGGAACTTTGGGTTCAAACAGGGTATCCCAACCGGGTTTTCCGGAGGCAGACATGGTAGCGAGGGTTCTTCCATGAAAGGAGTGGGTGAAGGTGATGATTTCATAGGCACCATCTCGATGAATGCCACCCCATTTCCGAGCCAATTTAATAGCCCCTTCATTGGCTTCGGCCCCCGAATTGGTAAAAAAGACGTGATCTAAGCCGGATAGCTGGGCCAGTTGAGTAGAAACGGAGAGCATCAATGGGTTATAAAAAGCGGGGCTTGGATTAATCAGTTGAGAGGATTGGTGGGTCAAGGCGGTGATGATTTCGGGGGGGCAATGACCCAAACAATTAACGGCCCACCCTTGTACAAAATCGAGATAATCACGTCCATTGTTGTCCCACAAGTAGGAGCCTGCACCACGTTGCATGATAATGGGGGGCCGATCGGCAATGGGCATAACATGTTTCATTGGTGATAGGATTCCACAATCAGACACGACTTTCAAGAGTGGGCCGAATTGATTAAGTGGTGTGCTTAATAGACGAATAACCATGAATGGGTTAAAACTGATGGGGGGATACACCTCATTTAAAGTAATGAGTAGGTGATTGCTAGTAAAATAAAAAAAGGAGAAAATAATGAAGAGTCAACCAATTCAACATCAATTATCAAAAGCAGAGCCCAACC
>SXXA01000025.1 GCA_005791325.1 Actinomycetota bacterium
AACTCCTTTATTAGGTTATTCATTATTAAGTATTTAAATTATCGAAATGGCTATTATAAAAGTTGCATTGATACTTTTCGTATTTTAATTTTTAATTCGTGGATTGAATTAATAAATTGTTTTTTATTCATTTCATCAGTATTGTGAGACGTAATAAAGAATGATGATTGAAGCAAGAAATGAGGTAACCATGAGACCATCAATTAAAGACTGGATAACAACCGAAGGGGCATCTCGAATACTATTGTTAGATGGTGCCATGGGGACCGCACTTCAAGGACACGATTTGTCACCACAAGATTTTGGGAACGACACCCATGTCGGTTGCAATGAATATTTAGCTGTCACCCGTCCCGATATTATTGCAAATATCCATCAGGATTACCTCGAATCAGGCGCCGATATTATCGAAACCAACACCTTCGGTGGCACCCCCATGGTTCTGGAAGAATTTGGACTGGGCCATCAATGTTACGAAATTAATTTCAAAGCCGCTCAAGTGGCTCGCCAAGTCGCGGATGCCTGTGGCCCCCACCGCTGGGTAGCTGGTGCAGTTGGACCTACCACCAAATCATTGTCCGTCACCGGTGGCATTTCATTTGATGCGTTGAGGGAACAATTTGCCTTGCAAATTATCCCATTAATGGATGGGGGGGTGGATTATTTATTATTTGAAACAGCCCTCGATACCCTCAATTTAAAAGCAGCCTATTTGGGTGCCTTGGATGCCTTTTCTCAGTTAGGTCGACGCCTCCCCATTGCCGTATCAGGAACCATCGAACTAATGGGCACCATGCTAGCCGGACAATCTGTTGAAGCCCTGTTAACATCGGTGTCCCATTTTGACTTGCTTTATATTGGGTTAAACTGTGCCACTGGCCCCGCATTTATGCGAGATCATATTCGAACACTCTCCGAATTATCCCCATTCCCCATTTCTATTGCCCCCAATGCTGGCATTCCCGATGCCGATGGTCGATATCCAGAGGGCCCAGACCCATTTACGACTAGCTTAGAAACGTTCGCCCAAAATGGTTGGATTAATATTGTCGGCGGATGTTGTGGAACCACCCCCCACCATATCCAAGCACTCAGCCATCGTATGAAGGGGATTCAATCACGCCCTATTCCGCAATCTACCAGCACCCGTGTGAGCGGCATTGACCCATTGAACATCGAAGACTCCGGTCGGGTTTATATTGTGGGGGAACGAACCAACGTCATTGGGTCGCGGCAATTCAAACAACTTATTGAAGCCAATGAATTTGAAATGGCAGCTGAAATTGCTCGTAAGCAAATCAAAGCCGGCGCCCACATTATTGATGCGTGTTTATCCAATCCCGACCGTGACGAAGTGGCTGATATGGCATCGTTTATGCAAATCGCCAGCAAATTCATTAAAGCTCCTTTTATGATTGACTCCCAATCGGCACCTGTTGTGGAAGCTGCATTTAAATTAACCCAAGGAAAATGCATCTTAAATTCCGTAAATTTAGAAGACAATGGGAAATCCATGAAGGAATTGATCCCCTTGGTTCGAGAATATGGGGCAGCCGTTGTGGTGGGGTGTATTGCTGAAGAAATGGCCGTCACCGCATCCGAAAAACGTGAGATTGCCATGCGTTCACATCAGATTTTAACCCAAGAATATGGCATTCCTGAATCGGACCTGATATTTGATCCGCTTGTATTCCCTTGTGGTACTGGCGACCAAAAGTACATCGGATCGGCCAAGGAAACCATTGAGGGCATTCGACTTATTAAAAACCAATTTCCAAATTGTAAAACAGTATTGGGTATTTCAAATGTTTCCTTTGGATTGCCAACCAGTGGTCGAGAGGTTTTAAATTCAGTGTTTTTACACGATTGTAGTAAAGCAGGGCTAGATTTAGCGATTGTCAATTCCGAGCGATTGGTACGATACGCCACTATATCCGAAGAAGAAAAAGCGTTGTGCCGTCATTTAATAGAATTTGACACACCCGATCCGGTGGCAGACTTTGTAGCCCATTTTCGAAGCAAAAAAGTCATTACCCAAGCCATTGACCCATCCACATTAAGTATGGAAGAACGATTGGAAGTGAATATTGTACAAGGCACCAAAGAATCTCTGATTGATAACCTAGATCTGGCGCTCACAACATTGGATCCCTTAGGCGTGATTAATGGCCCCTTAATGAGGGCCATGGATATTGTGGGTAAAATGTTTAATGACAATGAGCTTATTGTGGCCGAAGTATTACAATCTGCGGAAGTCATGAAAGCTGCGGTATCTTATTTAGAGCCCAAAATGAGCAAAGAAGATATATCCGTTCGAGGCACCATGCTACTGGCAACGGTTAAAGGAGATGTCCATGATATTGGCAAAAACTTGGTGCAAATTATTTTGGGTAACAACGGGTACAAGGTTATTGATTTGGGAATTAAATGCCCAAATGAAACCATTATACAAGCCACCATTGAGCACTCACCTACCCTCATTGGATTATCTGGTTTATTGGTAAAATCAGCCCAACAAATGGTATCAACGGTATCAGATTTAAAAGCGGCTGGCATTCAAATACCGGTATTGGTGGGAGGGGCAGCGTTAACCGATTCATTCACCCGAACCCGAATTCAACCCGAATATGATGGGCCTGTTATTTATTGTCGTGATGCCATGACAGGCTTGGATGTGGCGAATCAATTATCGAATCCGAAAAAGAGAGACCTATTTTTATCGTCTCACGAAGAAAAAAAGGGTGAATTGCCCACAAATCCAGTTAGGGGATCGAGCCAGCGTGAGTTTAAAGAAAAACGTCGTATTGAGTACCAAGGATCAGATCAGATGGCCCCACGTTTGGGGGCGATCATTAGTCAGCACACCATAGATGATGTGTGGCCGTATATTAATCCACAGATGTTATTGGGAAACCATTTTGGGTATAAGGGAAATGTGCGCAAAAATTTAGAAGCAAAAGAGCCAAAATTGATGAAATTAATGGGTCGAGTGGATGAGCTAAAAGATCGAATTCGTCGCGAGAATTTATTAATTCCGAGGGCCATCCATCGTTATTTTCCGGCACGGCGAGAAGGGGATGAGATTGTTATATACGATGATCATCGTGAGGTGATAGTGCATCGCTTTCGATTTCCAAGACAGTCAGAGGGGTTGGGGCTTTGCTTATCTGATTTTATACAATCAGATCATTGGGATGTGGTTTGCATGTTTGTGGTCACGTGTGGGGAGGGGGTATCGGAGATAGCCACTGAGTTAATGAATCGTGGGGATTATTTTGACTCCCATGGGTTATCGGCAATTGCGTTGGAGAGTGCGGAGTCGTATGCAGAATTTTTGCATTGTGTGATTCGAAGTGAGTGGGGAATACCGGATTCACCGGATGTGGATATCGAGGGATTATTTAAATTAAAGTACCAAGGGGTGAGGGTTAGTTTTGGGTATCCGGCGTGTCCGAGGTTAGAAGATCAAGGGGGGTTATTTGAGTTATTGGAGCCGGAGCGGATTGGGGTAACGTTATCAAGTGAGTGGATGATGCATCCGGAGGCGTCGGTATCAGCGATGGTATTTAAGCATCCACAAAGTCAATATTTTACAATATCTGAAGCGGATATGGAGCGATTTAATCACGTTTTGTAAGGATAAGGGGATTACCCTAGAATAGGGGATTCAAAGGGGCTATACCCCCTTAAGGTGGTGGAATGAATCCCCCTCCCCGACCCTCCCCAAAGGGGAGGGAGATAACAGAGGATAGCGGGCACTGCGTGCCCGCACCCGCTTAAAGGGGCAAAGCCCCTTTAAAATCCCCATAGATTCTAAGGGCAAAGCCCTTGCGTTGGGGTTCCTAAGGGCAAAGCCCTTGCGTTGGGGTTCCTAA
>SXXA01000026.1 GCA_005791325.1 Actinomycetota bacterium
GGTCCCCACATTCCACTCTGATTCCCTCCCCTTTAGGGGAGGGTTAGGGTGGGGATTCACCCTCATTGCAAAATACACATCCCCATTAAGATAACAACACCGCCTGAATTCTTTCCTCAACCGTCAACCGAAACCGTTCCGATTCCATGTCCATTCCCTGTGAAGGGTACAATATCGCCCGAGATACCGATAACAATACCGGCGATGATGCCCCCACTATTAAACATTCCGAATACCCGCCACCCTGCACCCCAATACCTGGAATCAGCACGGGAGATTGTGCCAAATGAACCGCCTCTGTAGTATCTGCATGGGTCCCACCCACCACAAACCCAACTGCATTCGACCAAGTCTTAACCTCGCGTATTACTTCTTTCCAAAGCGGCTCCCCCGACGCCCCGCATATCTGTCGCTGAAATTGCTGAGACCCAGCATTCGAAGTTAAGGCTAAAACATACGTTAATCGATCATGATACGCTAAAAATGGTGCGACACTATCACGCCCCATATAAGGCGATACGGTGGTTGCATCCGCACCCAATTCATCAAATAAAAAACGAGCCTGAGCAACTGCCGTGTTGCCAATATCCCCACGCTTACCATCAATTAACCATACATGGGTGTCCGGAACCAAATACCTCAATCGTTCCAATACATACAACCCCTCAATTCCCAAGGCTTCAAAAAAGGATATATTGGGTTTAAATGCCACCGCATAGGGGAGGCATATCGATATGATCTCTTGCAAAAACCGCTCAATGCCCACTAGGCCCGCCCCAAAAAAATGGGGTATTCGCTCCGGTTGAGGATCTAAACCAACACATAACTGAGACCCCAAAGCTAGTATTTGGCGATTTAATCGGTTGATAACGGGATGCATTGTTGTAACTCCGTTTTGGTAATCAGCGCATCCACCCCAAATCCCTTATCAATAATAGCCTCAATTGCACCCTCCTCACGGTTAATAACTCCCACCACTTTCTCGACCGATAAACCCAATTGGGTCACCACCTCACACGCCCTCAGCGCTGCCCCCCCTGTGGTTAAAATATCCTCTACCACCACCACCCGTTCACCCATTTGGTAAGACCCTTCTACTAACTTTTGAGTTCCATATGTCTTGGTTTCTTTTTTAACAATTATAAATGGTTTATCAACCATAACCGATAAAACCGAAGCAATCGGTACCGCCCCCAATTCGGGGGCCGCAATTCGATGATATGAATCAGGTGATGGCAATAATCCCAATAAATGTTGCGCCAATGATGATAAAATACGGGGATTCGTTTCAAATAAATATTTATCAATATAAAAAGAAGTGGGCTTGCCGGCGCGGGTGATAAAATCACCCTCTAAATAAGCCACTTGCCGAATAGCCTGAATTAACTCGTCTCGGTTCATACGTACCTGCTTTATCCCTGTTTGGATTCCTCAGCCTTACCCTTTGACACCACTTCAACAATAATCAAGTCACCAGGAGACACTGTTTCAAATTGATTACTAGCAATATCTTTAATGCGAATGGATTGATTAACATTTAAGTTGGATAAATCAACCGAAACAAAGGCCGGAATATTCTGAGGTAATGATCGTATTACCACCACATTCCTCTTCTGCACCAACATCCCACCCAATTTAACGCCCGGCGCCGTACCTGTTAATTTTAATTCTACCGTGACCTCAACGGGGGTTGTATCCGTCACCCTAAAAAAATCAACGTGTAATACTTTTAGTGTAATCGGATCACGATCAATTCGGTAGGGAATCACTTTACAAACATCTACCACACCATTGGTTCGCTGGGTGGTTAATTCAATGGTCACATTACGACCCAATGGGGTTTTTAATACCTGCACCAATTCTTTGGCAACAACTGAAACCGAGGTTGCCACATGCGCATCAGGTTGCCCAGCCGCCCCATACACAATGGCGGGTACCAACCCCTGCTTACGAATTGCGCTAGTTGACTCTTTACCAACTGACGTTCGCTCATTCGCCAATAAAGACAAAACAGATGATGACATACTAACTCCTTAATTTACTAACATCGCCCGAATACCAGCGGAACTGGTACAACCAATCAATGGAAATAAAGGGCCTTAGAATAGTATCCCAAACTGTAAAACGATGCAATTTATATTTTGACAGCACCCAAAGATTCAAGGGTATTAAAAGGCCACAACCCCAACAAATGGACCCAATTCTGCCGACATATAGGGGCTTGCCACCTGCAATACCACCCTCACCTTAGGGTATACCCGCTGAAAATACCCACCCAGACCCTTGGCCACACCCAACGCATCGTAATGTTCAACCACCACCACCCGAGGGGGTTGTCCAAACTGATGAAAAAAGTCAGTTACCACTTTTTCTAGATTAATCACCGCGGATGTCGGCGAATCGGCCACTGAAACAATCCCCCCCTCATCGCTGAATCCAATAATGGGATAAAAATGGCCCGGCAATCGTTTTTGTCGCTTCATCTTTTGATACCAGAAGTGAGCATTAATCGCCCCCACATTAAATGGGACAATCCAATAATGAATCTTGGATGCCAAACGTGCAATCCGACTTTCCATATCATCAATTCGATTAATTTTGGGCAATAAACCCGCCACTTCACGAACCAATAACCCCAATCCCAATCCAAACAAATGTGAATCGAGTACCCGAATGGTCCCCATGACACCCGCCATGGCATGGCGGGCATGATGCACCGAATGCCAATACTCACCATTTGGTAATACCACAATAATCGATTGAAAACCCGATTGGGTCAGCGACACAAATAAATCATGGAAAATACGAATATAGTTTTCAGGGTCATGTGGAATTTGGTATACCGGATACCGCCCCATTAACTCTTTTGATATGGAAGCCGATGGGTGAGTAACCACCGCAATATGTAAAAATCGGGTCCGTCGGCGTTGACGCCCAATACGCCTTTCAATGGCATCTAACATTAATACTTGCGTTAACATGAATGGGGAGCGAGTGGCCAATGGCCATCCCAAATCAACCATGCTGGCACGCAAATGCCTAACGGCTTCCTGCAATACCCCTAAATTTAATCGATATGGATTATTATTATTTCTCATTAAATCAGGTGCGGGTTCGGAAACCGGCGGCTTGGCCCCATCAATCGTCAAAGGCTGTACCAATTGGGGTGATAACGAATCGATTGAACTCACAATCGCCGGTTCATTGGGCACAAATTGATCGACCAATACTTTTAATTCTGGTTGTTCTGTTAATAAGCCACTTTTAAAAATTTGAACTGGGAATGGATGAATAATATCCGGCTGAATTTGGGGAACAAAGGGCAAAAGACCCTCAAAAAGTGGCTGAGCAAATAACTTAAATTCAGGCTTATCCAAAAATTCTGACGCTTGCTTAATAATTAACTCAGCAATCTTGACTCGCACATCCCCATTGGCGTCATTTGTTAACAACGACAACACACCCATCATTCCCAAATTGGCCGCTGATTCTTGCTTAACCCCTAATAAATTTAAAAAACCTTGGGTTGCTTCCAACAACGCCGATTCGGTCCCCTGTTGCTTTAATGATTGTAACTGACTCACCTGCTCAAGCAAACGAGAGGGTGTGATATTGGCATCTTGCGGTTGATTTAAGTGTAATAACAGAGAAAGAACCCGATCGTTATCTGGCCCCCCAAATGTGGGTTCAGAATGGGGTATGTAGGTCAAATCAGGGCCTTTATTGACTTTGGAAAGATTCACACTACCAGATGATGGAAGTGGTGGAAATGAACCAACAGAACCAATTTCCACTATTACAATTGTTGCAACAAGCGAATGGTTTCAACCAACGTGCGTGCCGACTCCTCCCCCTTGTTACCGGCCTTCCCCCCCGAACGATCGATGGCTTGATCCATGGTATGAGTTGTTAATACGCCAAATGAAATCGGAACCCCAAATTCCAACGAAAGGGTAGCAATACCCTTGGTAACCTCACTGGCCACATATTCAAAATGGGCGGTTTCACCCCTCACAATCGCCCCCAAACATAAGACACCATCCACGCCACCTTTGGATAATAACCGTCGAACCACCACCGGCATTTCAAACGAACCTGGTGTCCAAATAATATCAGAATCGGTTAATTCAAGGCCCATGCGAGAGAACCCATCTTTTGCCCCAATTAATAACCCCCTGGTTACCAAATCATTATACCGTGACACCACTACCTTAATTGACATCCCCGAAGCTTGTAATAACGAACCCATTATTGTTCCTCCAATTCTGAAATAATATGACCCATTTTTTTAACCTTTGTTTTTAAGTACTGATGATTGTACAAATTAGATGGGATCACCAGCGGCACCCGACCTACAATCTCAATACCATATCCTTCCAACCCTACCACCTTGGTTGGATTGTTAGTAAGCAAGCGAATTCGGTTGGCGCCTAATTGTGACAATATTTGGGCCCCAACCCCATAATCACGCAAATCGGGGGGGAACCCTAATTTAATATTGGCCTCTACTGTATCGTATCCTTGGTCTTGTAATTGATATGCCCGGAGTTTGTTTTCAATCCCAATGCCACGGCCTTCTTGGCGCATGTATAACACAATGCCCCGCCCGTGTTCTTCAACTGCCTGCATGGCCGCATGTAACTGAGCCCCACAATCACAGCGTGACGAATGAAAAATATCCCCTGTCAAACATTCCGAATGAACCCGAACCAACACATCTTCTTCAGATGCCACGTTGCCCTTAACCAAGGCCACATGGGTTTTGTCATTCACCAAATCTTTGAATAAAATAATTTCAAATGTACCAAAATCGGTGGGTAACGAAACCGATTCAACCCGTTTTATAAACGTTTCTGTTCGAAAACGGTAACGAATTAAATCTTTAATTGTAATAATGCGCAAACCATGGGTCTCGGCAAACACAATCAAATCAGGAACACGGGCCATTTGACCATCTTCCTTTATAATTTCACAAATAACCCCAGCTGGGAATAAACCCGCCAATCGAGCCAAATCCACTGCCGCTTCCGTATGACCAGCCCGCTTCAACAC
>SXXA01000027.1 GCA_005791325.1 Actinomycetota bacterium
GTGCTCTACCAACTGAGCTACGTCCACCATAATGTTCCCATTCTAACCGATGTTCCAAATTTTCTCCAGTATAAATGATTAGGCATCTACCTCATCCCATTGATCCAATAACTCATGTGAATCGGGTATGGCAGTGGCCGAAAAATGGGGGTGATTTAAATGAAACAAGACACACCCGCCCCACAAAACCAAGGAATAAAATCCCCACATCCATATGCAAAATCCAAATAACCCAAAAAAAGCACCGTAAACATGTTTCGACACCCCAATAAGTTGCAAGTATTGAGCAAACACTAGTTTGATGGCACCCAATCCAATCAGTACAATCGATGTCGTCAGTGCGGTGGCTTTAAAGTTATGACTCGGTAAGGGTGAAAAAAAATGATACACCATAAATAACGACAACCCCAATACACTCACATTAATAACAAACAACGCCATATTAAGACCGGCAACTACCCACCCCATCAAATTTCCAGACAAATAGCCAATGGAGCTCAAATAACCCAATAATTGTGAAATAAATACTGACACCACATAAATACTAAGCAATCCAGCAAATCCAAACGGTACCGCCCGCAATTGCACTTTTACGAGTTGGATGAGTGGCCACGGCATACAATCTTGTAAAGTCGCCAAACTTGACGAAAGGGCTCTGAATAATCCAAATGAGGTTAGATATGCCAATATAAAACTCGTAATACCCACCCATTTTTTATTCATTGCACCGCCCAAATGGGTATGAAACTCTTGTAATAGATGGGGAGGCAAAATGGCTGACATTACATCGATTTGATTGGGTTGAAATGGAAATAACGAGGAAACAATTAAAATGAGTGACGTTAGAAATCCCAATATTGGCAATGCCAAAATAAGGGAATAAAAGGAGACTGCCGCTCCCAAAAATGCACCATCCTTGTTAAAAAACCGAATGGATCCAGCTACAATAGCCTGATAAATCATTAAGGGAGATGGGAACGGATGGGACATAAATTAATGAGAGGCGTTGGTGGTAGTGGGATCAATCCCAACGATTAATGCATCCATTTTAGTGGTAGCGATTGAA
This sequence comes from Actinomycetota bacterium, assembly GCA_005791325.1. GTDB lineage: Bacteria > Margulisbacteria > Marinamargulisbacteria > SXXA01 > SXXA01 > SXXA01. Next base: position 1,067 of record SXXA01000027.1, read on the forward strand.
TGATAGCCACCATCGACATGATGGGTTTCACCAGTAACCCCACTCGACAGATGGGAGCACAAATATAATCCAGCCCTCCCCACATCTTCTAGGGAGGTATTACGCCTCATAGGGGCGCGGGCTTCGTTAATTTTAAGCAACACATCAAATCCTTTAATGCCCTTGGCAGCCAAGGTTTTAATGGGCCCAGCTGATAGGGCATTGACCCGCACCCCCATTTCACCAAATTCTGCGGCTAAATACCGAACAGAGGCTTCCAACGCGGCTTTGGCAACCCCCATTACATTATAATTTGGTACCGACTTTTCGGCACCGAGGTAAGACAACGCCACAATTGACCCCCCATCACGCAGGAGTGGTTTGGCATAGCGCGACATAGAAACCAATGAGTAGGCACTCACACCCAATGCCAAGTCCCATCCATCGCGTGAGGTTTTCGAAAAATCCCCTTCCAAATCCTCGCGATTGGCAAATGCCACAGCGTGCACCACAAAATCCAATGCGCCCCATTTCTGATGAATGGCATCAAAAACAGCCTTTACTTGTTGGTCATCTTGTACATCACAGGGCACAATTAAGTCGCTACCCAGTTCGGTTGCCAACGGGGTAACGCGGTCCTTCATCATATCGCCTGCGTAAGTAAATGCCATTTCAGCACCGGCGGTAGCCAGTTCATTGGCAATGGCGTATGCAATGCCACGTTTATTACTGACACCAAAAATAACCCCTTTTTTTCCTGTCATAATACCCATATCAATTTCCTTTCAGTTATTTATATTGTCACCACATCCGAAACCAAGCCTTATGGATAAGAAATGGGTATTGGACATTGAATTGTAAAACAACAGAAGTGTATCACAATTTAAGTGATGCACCAATTGTTGGAAAGATGGGTAATTTAGGGGAACCCTCTTGAATGAGGGGGGGGGTAAGGGCTTTCCGCTAGTGGGGGTTGGGTTAGGAGTAGCCATTATTTAATCCCCAACCTACCCTCACCAAATGGGCGGGAATCAGACTATACATTTGGTGAGATTGCCTTCCCAAAATTACATTCATTATGTTCCACAATACGTATGCACCACCACTTCATCTGGGGTCGGGGGTATCCGATAACACCCCGCAATCGTGACGCTATACGGATTGCGATACACCGATAATAATCGGTGATATAAGCTCATATCTCCTTCTAGAGCATCCTTTATTCCCCGCTCTACCCAATGATTTCTCGGAATACATACTGGGTTATTCTCTCGCATAAGGCGTCTTCCCAGCTCAGTATCCTGATTGGCCTGTCGATACTGCCAATAACCCATCCACTCCCCCCATTCCATATCAATGATAGACTCAAATGCGCCATACTCCCCAATTGTTAAAGCAGCAAATGTATTGGTAAAATCCATGTGATGCCGACTCATCAATCCAATTAATTGTTTTAATCGCACATCATCATTTGATTCAACATCCACCCACCCCACCTTATTGGCCATCATTCTGGTCCACTTTCTTTCACATGCATCCCTTGCATCGATTTTGAACTGATTCAGTTTTTCTGCCTTCACCCCCTCTGAGCCCTTCAATAGCCCCGATACGGCATCCATCCAGACCCCCAGATTCCACAAGGCAATCGATGGTTGATTTTGATACGAATAGCGTCCCCAACGATCAATATAACTATAAACCACCATGGGTCTCATCTCGTCCACCCATGCACAAGGGCCATAATCCAGCGTTTCGCCAGACAAGGCCATGTTATCCGTATTCATCACGCCATGAATAAACCCCACCCTCATCCAATTCATAACTGTATCCAATTGTCGGTTCACCATTTCTTGAATGATGACGTCGTTTGAATCAGCATTGAACCCATGTCGTGTTGCCGTATACCCCAATAAGTCTTGTAATAAGTCCAAGTCTCCCCCTTTTGCAAGTTGCTCGAAGGTTCCTATTCGAATGTGAGATGCCGCCACTCGCGTCAATATCGCCCCTGGTAACCAGTCATCTCGCCAGACCCCCTCCCCTGTTTGCACCACCATTAATGAACGCGTGGTTGGAATGTTTAAGGCATGCATGGCTTCGGATATTATATATTCACGTAACATCGGGCCCAATGTCGCTCGCCCATCTCCTCGCCTTGAATAAGGTGTGATTCCCGCCCCCTTTAACTGAATGTCTACCCGACCCTTATCTGGCATCACATGTTCTCCCAATACGATGGCTCGACCATCACCCAGTTGTGTGTAATGCCCATATTGATGTCCAGAATAAGCCATGGCCACCGCATGGGCGCCAGCTGGCAGTTGATTGCCTGATCCCCAAGCAACCCACTCTGATTCTGTGGCCTGAATCCCTAATTCCTTCGCTAATGGCTCATTCAATATGGCCATACTTGGCGATGCAACCGGAGTCGGCAATACAGGCCGTACCATCGAAGGGAATCGTGTGGCGTAGCTATGATCAAATGTAAAGGATGAGTTCATGGGAATCCCCCCATTATGGGGTCTTAAATAATAATGAGACCCATTTGGCATCTGAATAATCTCGCCAAGGGTACCCAATATCGTTTAAACGTGATTCTAATATAGAATAATCACTGGGATGAACGGACATGCCAAGCAAAACCCGACCATAATCCGCACCATGATTTCGATAATGAAAAAGGGTGATCGAGCAATCAGACCCCAATTTGGTTAAAAATCGAAGTAATGCACCCGGACGTTCAGGAAATTCCACATGAAACAATCGTTCATTTAGAATGCTAACTTGCCCCCCTACCATGTGCCGTAGATGGACTTTCGCCATTTCATCATCCGATATATCAATGGCCTTGACACCCGTGCTACACAAATGTGCCAATAATCGCTGTCGGCCCGCTTGGTCAATTTGCAAGCCAACCAATACCACGGCACGACTTGAATCTTGATATCGGTAATTAAATTCTGTAATGGCATGCGGACCCAATTGCCGACAAAATGACTTAAAACTACCGGCCACTTCTGGTATTTCAGCCAACATCATCATCTCTTTGCCTTCGCCCAAGGTTGCCCGTTCTGCAATGTGTTGCAAGCGATCAAAACTTAGGTTCGCCCCACTAACAACCACTGCCACTTTCCCTATTTTTTCGTGGGGGTCACTTAATAATTTTTTAAGGCCCGCCAATGCCAATGCCCCAGATGGCTCACAAGCCACACGGGTTTCTTCAAATATATCTTTGATGGCCGCGCAAACCTCATCGGTACTCACCGTAACCAGCCGGTGAATATGACCTTTCACCACATCAAAATTGGCCTTGCCAGCTTTTTTAACGGCCACCCCATCAACAAAAATCCCCACTTCGTCCAATTCAACCAGCTGGCCTGCCAATAATGCCGCGGTCATGCAGGCTGCATCATCGGGCTCTACCCCCACGATTCGGGTTTGCGGCGATACTGATTTAAAATAAGCCACAATGCCTGCCAACAACCCCCCCCCACCAACTGGGACTACTACCATGTCTAAATCAGGGACCTGTTCAAACAATTCTTTTCCCACTGTTCCTTGGCCTACAATCACAGCTTCATCATCAAATGGGTGCAAAAACGTACATTCATTACGCTGACACAATGTCATGGCATGGGCATAGGCATCATCATAGGCGGTGCCAACCAACTCAACCATGGCACCCATTCGTTTAACTGCGTTCACTTTTATTAGGGGGGCTGTCTTTGGCATCACAATGGTTGCGGGAATACCCATGTATTTGGCGCCGTAGGCCACCCCTTGCGCATGATTCCCAGCCGAAGCTGCTATTACCCCTTTTTTTAGAGATTCAGATGGAATCGTGGTTAGTTTTTGATACGCACCCCTTAATTTAAACGAAAAAACTGGCTGTAAATCTTCCCGCTTTAAATAAATGGATGCATGGTATTTTTGGCTTAATAATGGGGCAAATTCCAGCGGACTTACAATCGCAACATCATACACGCTGGATTGGTCAATCGCTTCTTTCCAATTCATATTATACGGCCCAATTTAGTTCATGATGATTCATTTTAAGCCAAGCTTTGGAATCGGGCTCGGTAGCGGTATATCCCTTTAGCAAATTCCAAAATCGATCGGAGTGATTTGGATGCACCAAGTGGCATAATTCATGAATAATAACATCATCTAATACCACGGGCGGGGCCATAACCAACGCCCAATGGATCGAAACAACACCCTTTCCTGAGCAGGACCCCCAAGCATGCTTGGCAGTTGATAATCGGGTGCGTTGCGGAACCATCTGAAACTGTCTTGCCAGCTCTTGAACCCGAGGCAATATGATCGACTGTGCTTCTTTGAATAAGGCTTCTCGGATTTTAAGCACCAAATCACCCTGACATGAGATTGAAAATTGAGAGGGTGTCACAAAAAGACCATCATCTGTCTCACCTCTCACAATGGTAATTTCCTTCCCCCTAAAATAAAACCATCCACCCGGAATTAAATGGGTCAACAAGCCACGACCCTTACGCTGATTGATTCGATCGAGATGTCGCATCACCCATTTATTTTTTTGGTGGACAACGTCTAAAATTTGTTGCTCTCGAACCCCATTGGGGGCCAATACCGTCACCTCTCCATTTAATTTAATGTGAATGGCCACCGTTCGGCGACGACTGGATCGAACAATCGTAATTGGAAATGTGGATACAGTCACATTAACTGGTCTCGTAACAATTGGATGGTGTTGGCATAGTTTGGGGTGTTAAAAATCGCTGAACCAGACACAATTGTATCCGCTCCAGCATCTACCACACGACGAATATTTCCAATTCCAACCCCGCCATCGACCTCCAATCGTATGGGTTTTCCCAATCGATCAATTCGATTTCGAATTTGGGTGATTTTATCCAATGATGCCTCAATGAAGGGCTGCCCACCAAAACCCGGATTGACTGACATTACGACCACCAAATCCAAGTACTCCAGGGTATGATCCAATACATGTAATGGCGTGGCTGGATTTAATGCCAACCCAGGTTTGGCTCCCAACGACCGAATAAGCTGAATGGTTCGGTCAACATGAATGGTTCCTTCGGGATGAAACGAGACATAATCCGCCCCTTGGGCAATCATATCCGGCACCAAGGAATCAACGGGGGTTGTCATTAAATGGACATCCATGGGTGCTTGAATACCATATCGCCGAAGGGCTCCCACAACCATGGAGCCAAAGGTTAAGTTGGGTACAAAATGCTGATCCATCACATCCACATGAACCATATCGGCTCCGGCGGCCAATACCGCTGAAACGTCCTCACCCAGTCGGGCAAAATCCGCAGATAAGATGGAGGGAGCAATTAAAATCGGCTGTGTCATGGGTCTATTAAAGCATCATCCCTTTTGTACTGCCAAATGCTCGCGGTACGTTTTGGTAAAAATATGCCCGCCACCGCCTGGTTTGGCAACAAAAAATAGGTAAGAAGACGCAACAGGTAAAACCGCAGCTTTAAAAGCAGCCAGACCCGGCGATGCAATCGGGGTGGGTGGTAATCCACGAACCCGATAGGTGTTATAGGGTGAATCAATTTTTAGATCCCGATAATACACGATTGATTTCCAGTCTAAGCCCAGTGCATATACCACCGTTGGGTCGGATGCCAAGGGCATATGAATGGATAATCGATTGTGAAAAACACTCGATACCAAGGGCATTTCAGAATCATGTCCAGATTCTTTTTCTATCATTGAAGCCAATACAACTGCCGAATAAAAGTCAAGGTGGGTATTGGGGGATGCCACATTCCAAAATGATACAATCGTGTTGTGAAAGGCACGCAACATGGTTTGGGTGATTAA
>SXXA01000028.1 GCA_005791325.1 Actinomycetota bacterium
CCAAGCTCTCTGATTCCAACTGCTGAATGTGAGCCGGAAAGTCGGATAAGGGCTGCGAATAAGGAACAACCGCACGGGCTTCACTGCCCATCACCACCCGCTCCCACACCCCCATCATGGCACTTAATAGTGCCATATTTTGCCGCAATGGCAGCGTTGCCCGCTGATCCATCTCCCACATGCCATCCAAAAAACGGGTAACGGCCCACGTTCCGACACCCAGCCCCAACGCCAAACATCCCATGGGGCTGGCCGATGAAAACCGCCCCCCAATTGTGGAATCCAAATAAAAAATATGGCGGGCTTGACTTGGGTCGTCCAATGTGGTATGGGGTGTCGTGATGGCCACCCATTGGTCGATGCAAGCCGCTGCGGATACCCCCTCTGCCATCAATCGCTGATTAATGGTATCCCGATTGACCAAGGTTTCAACCGTATCCCCCGACTTGGACGCCACAATAAATAAGGTCGACACGGGATGAATGGACTGCCATACCCAATCCAAATCATCTTGGTCTAAATTGGATACAAAATAAACCGGTAATGCGGGTGGAACCGCCAAGCGTTTGAGGGCTTCAACCAACGCTTTTGGCCCCAATTCAGACCCCCCGATTCCCACTTGAACCACATGGGTAAATGCACGACCATCTCGGGTTCGAATGGCACCAGACTGAACCCGCTCCACCCAATTTAATAGGTCTGGCATCCATGTTGAACGACCCTGCGGGCTTCTAAAATAATGATGCCGAACCGCCCGATGTTCAGACGTATTGATGGGGTGCCCCTCCAGCATGGCCTGCCAGTCATCGGCAATGCCCATATCGGCCAGAATATGGTCAAATTCCGTCAATAACGCCTCCGACCATCTGGAACAGCCATACCCCCATTGAAGGGGACCATTTTGGATCCATGCGGTTTGTAAGTCTTGAGCGGTTACAATCACCTCGGTTTGTCGTGGCAATTGGGTTAAGCGATGCATGCGTGTGGTTAATTCCATGGCCATTGCTCCCGTATGCGGTCGAGCATCGCCGGATGGGGCACCTGCGACCGACGCGCCATCATCCGTGTCAAACTGGTGGTAAAGGCGGTCCAGTCAAGGGGCGTATCGGGTGCCATCCAGCAAAATGGGGGGACATAAGACGGGGCCACAGTGCCGGATGCCAATGCCGACCCCGTGCCAATAACGCCGCCAGTGGTTAATTGGGTTCCAATTCCTAATTTGACAAAATCACCAATCATTGAACCCAAAAACATCATACCTGTTTCGATCGGTTGGTCCGCCCCTGCCATGTGAATGGGGCCATACGTGTGTTTGAGGTTGGATGTAACGGAACCGGCCCCAATATTAACCCACTGCCCCACCACTGAATGACCCATAAACCCATCGTGGGCCTTATTGGACCATCCCATCATAATACTATGGCTCACCTCACCGCCTACTTTGCATTGCGGACCGATACACGCGTGTCGCAATTGCCCATTAAGTAACTGACTATGATCCCCCATCACCACCGGTCCCTCTACCCGGGTATGTGACCGAATGACCACCCCCTCATGAAGAATAATGGGACCCAATCGGGCATCTAATACCACCCAAGGGTCAATGGTAACACTGGGATGGCACCACACCACATGGGGCCCCATCACTGCGACCCGATCATCCCCTTGGCGGTTTAAAAATCCGGCACGCTGGGCCATGGTTTCTAATAGCGACAATGAATGAACCCAATCTCGAATCGCATGCGCCGGCTGGGTGAGCGCCCAGTGAGGGGACGTGGGTTGTCTATCCAACTCATCAAGCCAAGCCAAAGTGGGGCATGCCGCACCTGAAATGGGAACGGCATCTGATGGGGCAGGGGTCATTGTGAGAAAGGGGAACCGCTCTTGGCACCACAATTGTAATGAATCTGGACACATCACGTGGATGGGCCGATGGGGAAATCGGTGGTACAAGGCGACAACCAAGGGAATGCCAGCCCAAGGCAACCCCCACGTGGGGAAAATATGGTTAAGTGGGTATAAATCTGGACCCACCGTCACCAACAGGGGACGATTGGTCATTATTGGGCAGTCCAAGCAGCTGCATCCGCTAAAAATTTGGCAATACCGCTATCGGTTAAGGGGTGTTGAAACAATTGCATAAGGGTATCTGGTGGAACCGTGGCCACATCCGCCCCAATCATGGCGGCCTCTAATAAATGCACCGGATTACGAACACTTGCCACCAAAATTTGGGTGTCAAACTGATACTGATCAAAAATGGTGCGAATTTGTTGAATCATGGCCATACCTGGGGTGCTAATGTCATCTAAGCGACCAACAAATGGGCTCACATATGTGGCCCCCGATTTAGCCGCAATTAACGCTTGTAATGGGGTAAATACCAACGTGACATTGGTTTTAATCCCACGTGAGGATAAAGCACGAACCGCCTTCATCCCCTCCGGCGTCATCACCACTTTAATCACAATATTGGATCCCCATTGTAAAAAAGTATCGGCCTCTTTAATCATACCCTCGGCATCCGTACTAATGGTTTCTACACTAATGGGCCCACTCGTAATCGTGGCAATTTGACGAATGGTCGTTTCATGATCCAACCCCGCTTTTTTAATCAGGGTGGGATTGGTGGTCACCCCATCTACCAAACCCATGTCGTGGGCGGTTTGAATCGCGGTCATATCAGCCGTATCAATAAAAAATTGCATCCGAAACTCCTTGTTTTGATATCGTTAAATACCGGGTTATTCTTCATTCGATTATGCTACAAAACCGCAGTCACATGCAACCACACACATGATTGCCTCCCGTATCACCCCCCTATTCTTTCACAATACCGCGTCCCGATTTATACTACATACCCAATTGGAGGGATCTAAAATTGAAACGACTGTTGTGGATAGGAATCATAGGAATGGCGAGCGTTACCATGGCGCATCCTTTTAACCCCCCAATGGGCCGGTCAGTATGGAAAGAACACACCACTCTGCGTAAAACAATGGCTTCCAACCAAGCCCCCATTCACTCGGTCACAACCATGTCCACCCATTATTTGTTTAATCGCACTTCCAAGGGAACCGTTGGGTGTTTAATGATGATCGATATCATGACCGATGGCCAACGGACCCCCTCGCCGTTACACCGCATTCCCATTCGTTTTACATTAAATCGACAGGGCGTAATGACCCATACTCAAATGAACCCAACCCAACTTGACAACTTACCAACGCATTTGCAGGGGATTGAAGATCGCGTCAAAACCGATTGGAATGCCCGCTGGGAATGGGTCACCCTAAGGCAGAGGGGTGAGTTTTGGACAGAAAAAACCCGGATGAAAACCCCCGATCAAACCCCTTTGGATGTGTATACCATTCGATTGGTTGACCCCCAGTCATCATCGTTTGTGGTTCAAACTTGGGAACATACCAACCCAAATCAAGTGGTAGCGGCATTTCAAGCCCGTTACCCCCGATTTCAACACCCCTCTGATTTTCCTAAATTGGTACCCCTAACCCCCGCATGGACGGTGTCAAGCAATGCCATTTTGGTGGTTAGCCCAGCTGGTATGATTCAACGCGAACAACGATGGAAACACATGAGTAGCACGGATTTAGGGGGAACCATTACCGGACAATTGTCCGACTACAAAATGGTGAATTGGCAACGAATCAATGGAACCCTCCAGTGTGGGGATCCCCCACCCACCACCCCATCACGCCATCCCTAGTGGGTATATACCTGATTCAGTAACGGTGGCATGGCAGCACAAAACGCCCGATTCAAATCTGAACTGGCAATCCCCGACTGGCCCAATCCCTTGGTCATGGCCACACCCCATCCATCAAAAAACCCCTCGTTGGACACGGTATGAATAATGCCTTGAATTAAACAGGCTGATCGGTCTTTTTTAACCGCCAGTGCCATCACTTTTTCATCCCTAAATCGAATCTCATATGGATTATGATACGTGGTACAATACGCCATATTGACCCCACTGGCACTCCCCCGTTCAACATCAACCCCTACTTGGGCCAATACCCCCATGGCCCACTCTTGTACCAACCCCAAATATCGCTTGAAGGATTCCTTACCAACCAATGGAATGACCATCGATAGCACCAATGAACCGGGGCTATGTAACAACACCCCACCACCCGTTGGCCGAGCCGAATGATCTAAACCCGGCCACTCCCCCAGCAAGGGTCGTGCATCAGGATAGGTCACGCTGGCTTGTGGCCATTCAATGAATCGCACGCAAGGTTGTCCGGCTTGCAAACACACCCGATCCCGCATCATGTTTCCCGCTGCCGTTGGGTATACCCTACCCTCGATAGCCACCAGACCCTTATGACGTGGGTCCACGACCATGACGCACCAACTGCGGGGTGGACCCCAATAATGATACCAGTGTAGACGGCAACGATTGGGTTACCACCCCTTGTTCCCAAATAAAGCCCAACTTAGCCCGTATATCCGCTGGGATGTCCGAGGCCGTCTGGGCAGGCGTTTCACCCGTGCGATTGAGACTGGTTGAAAACAATGGCCCCCCCACCTGTGTGATGATCTCGGTTAGCCACCAAGCCTGTGGGTATCGAATGGCGATGGTGGGACCAAATAAGTCGATATGCGCTGGTTGTGTTGGCATGATGTACGTAACCGATGCGGGCCAATGAAGCCAGACCCCATCTGGAATAAGTGCAACGGAGTGGGCCATGGCCCATCCATTCACCAACACAACCAATGGCTGTTGTTCGGGACGTTCTTTCAGTTGATTCAATCGGGATTGCATCCCCATGACGCACCGACCCGTTAAGCCCAATACCGTATCAGTAGCAAGGGCGCCGATGTGGTCACAACGCAATTGATTGGCCAAATTAGTTAACCATGGGGGTGGGTACGCGGGTGCCATATTATTCCTTCATTCAGTTGATTTGGAAATCCTAAAAAATGGGTGCCATGGGGCATATACAACAATTCACCATTGGCACACCGGCCAGTTATACCGAGTTCTTGGCACTTTGGGCAACCGTTTCCATCACATGCCTTACAATAAATGGGATACAATCGTTGGGCCAAAATCCCCAACAACCCTTCCTCTAGCTCTAATTCCGTTATTCCCAACTGATACAATCGCCTCACCGTTGCTACCACCGATGGGGTATGTACGGTAGCCAATACCAAATGACCCGTATACGCGGCTTCGATGGCCACCCGTGCCGTGGGGGCATCTCGAATTTCACCCACCATAATCACATCAGGATCTAGTCGCAATACCGCCTTAATCCCACTTTCATAAGTAAAGCCCGTGGGTGGGTGAATGCTAGATTGACGAACCCCCATGATGACATGTTCCACGGGGTCTTCTAGTGATACCACCACCCGATTCCCCAGTTGGGCTAATTCATGGGCCAAGGCCATGAGTGTAGCAGATTTGCCCGATCCCGTTGGCCCCGTGATGACAAAAAAGCCATGATCCCGATGAATTAATTCCGTTAAGGTGGCCTCTATGGTTGCATCAAAGCCCAATTGTTGAAGGGGAATGGGTTGAGATGGAATCAGTCGAATCACCATATCTTCACCATGAACGGTGGGGATGGTGGCAACGCGAGCATGAATCCCACTTTCCGGCCAATGCAAATACCCATCCTGTGGTACCAGTTGTTGAGAAATATCCATATTGGATTGTAACTTCAATCGAGAAACCCACTGATGCATTTCGATGGGTTTAATGGGCATCCGATCGGTTAATTTTCCATGAATGCGCCATCTCATAAAGGGTGTGTAAGGATGTGAAAATAAATGGACATCCGATGCCCCCTGAATAAACGCCTGCTTTAATAATGCCTCCCCCCCCATTATCTGTATTAATCCGAAAATAGGACTTTTTTCAAAACTTCAATTTCGTCTAGGGCTTTGCCCGTGCCCAATGCCACACACTCCAAGGGATCTTTGGCTATGTGAACCCGAATGGCGGTTTCATTTTGAATATGCAAATCCAAGCCACGTAACAAAGCACCCCCGCCCGCCAAGGTAATCCCAAGGTCCATAATATCCGATGATAATTCGGGGGGTGTTTTTTCAAGTGTGGTTTTGATCCCTTCTACAATAATACGAACGGGATCTCGCAGGGCTTCTCTGATTTCTTGACTGGTAATGGTTAAGGTTTTAGGTAAACCCGACACCAAATCTCGGCCCCGGATGTCCATGCTGGTTTCCACTTCCAATTCTGACGCCGATCCCAATCGAATCTTAATTTCTTCTGCTGTTCTTTCCCCAATTAACAATCGATAATTTTCACGACAATGGGCAATAATCGCCTCATCCATTTCATCCCCTGCCACCCGTATCGACTTGGCTACCACAATACCGCCCAACGAGATAACCGCAACCTCAGTGGTGCCCCCTCCAATATCCACAATCATGGAGCCGGTCGGTTCAGACACGGGTAAATCCGCCCCAATGGCAGCCGCCATGGGCTCTTCAATTAAGTAGGCCTCTCGTGCACCAGCATTATAAGTTGCATCCAAAACCGCCCGCTTTTCAACCCCTGTAATACCAGATGGCACCCCCACAATAATACGGGGTTTATTAAACCAACGACTGGGTGCCGCTTTTTTAATAAAATACTTTAACATGGTCTCCGTCACATCAAAATCAGCAATGACCCCATCGCGCAAAGGGCGAACGGCCACCACATTACCGGGGGTTCGACCAATCATTTTTTTCGCTTCATCCCCCACCGCCAAAACGGTGCTTTTTTGGGTATCAATGGCCACCACCGATGGCTCTTGAATCATCACACCGACCCCTTGCGCAAACACAAGGGTGTTAGCGGTGCCCAAATCAATCCCCAAATCAGAATGAAAATTAGATAATATTCGGGATAAAAAACCCATACGTATCACTCCTCAATCAATCCTTCACAATACCAACTTGCATCGTAACATAAGACCCCCTCAAATCATACCCAACAACAACCCGTCCCCCCCATCCTATTTGTAAATGTCTATGAATCTCAACCCTCCCATTTTAAGGAATGATGGATGGGGGGCATAATCCAGTGTGTTGGGCCCAATCCAGCCTGATCCCATTCTTGTGCCAACTCAATACAATGAAACTCTTTTAAAAAAAAGGCCGCGCCACGACCCCGATGGGCCAAATCATACATTTTTAATAATGGGTATTGATTGAGTGACAATCCATTGGCAACCGCATTCTCCAACTGACAACGGGCCATCCATCGATGATGCCATTCAATCACGCCCGCCTGAATGCGTTGAATTTGGGTATGGCAATACGTTTCAGATTGAATTCGTTCGGTTAAAAATTGAATGGAATGGTCAGACTCATCTCCCACTAGTCTTTCCGTCATCTCGATAAGCACATCAGCATGATCCCGTATGGCGTAATGGGCATGCTGATACGCCTCAAAATACATCGTCAAATGGGCCCGCAACCCATACTCATCAGGCAAGTAGGGGAATAACACCGCACTTACAGCCAACCAACCTGACACA
>SXXA01000029.1 GCA_005791325.1 Actinomycetota bacterium
GGGGAGGGGGTTGGTTTGCCATTGGGTCTCATCCAGCTCCTATCGGATACGTCTCGCGAGGGGGTATTGGAATTGGTTCAAATGAATGGAATCTTGGATTTGGTTATTCCAAGAGGTGGGGCTTCGTTGATTCAAACAGTGGTTACCCATGCCACGGTTCCCTGTATTGAGACTGGGGTTGGCAATTGTCATATTTTTGTTGATGAGACGGCTAATGTAGAAATGGCATTGGCCATTATTGAAAATGCAAAGGTGCAGAGGCCCAGCGTTTGTAATTCAGTAGAAACTGTTCTGATTCATGATTCAATTGCACCAACGGTGATTCCTGCTTTAGTAGAAAGATTGAATCAATATGGTGTGGAATGTCGCGGGTGCGAGGTATCCATTGCGTGTGACTCCCGAATCGAGTCTGCAACCCCCGCTGACTGGGATACAGAATACTTGGATTTGATTATTGCCATTCGGGTGGTGCCTGATTTAGATGCAGCAGTGGCCCATATTGAGGAACATGGCACCCGTCATTCGGAGGCCATTATTACAACCTCTCTTGAATCGGCTCAGCTTTTTGTATCAAGAGTGGATGCTGCTGCGGTTCTGGTAAATGCATCCACACGCTTTGTGGATGGGGGGGAATTTGGATTTGGTGCTGAAATTGGGATTTCAACCCAAAAAACACATGCTAGGGGTCCCATGGGGTTAACGGCATTAACCAGTGTTAAGTATGTGGTAATGGGAAATGGGCAGTGCCGATAACTGGAGGCTAAATTAATCATACTTTAACTAAAAAGGTAGTGTGTTCCAGATATAACAGACATAATAAGGATGGGTTACTTGTCGACGATATAATCTTATGATGTATGGCATAGGCTTATATCGCCTACAAGCGAAGTAATTAAAAAAGGGAGTTTATTAATATGACAATTATTGGCCAATATTATTCTAATTTGTTGCCAGTGGCCGGTGGGGCAACGAATTCATTTATACCCATTAGTGCTACGGCCTTTTATTATGGCCTCCGAGAAATTAGTCCCACTTATTGCCCAATCGTTATCCATTCAATGGATTATACCCAATGCTCTACTATCCCATTATTACAATCAAATAACCATATCCATACAATGTTACTCTCAACATCTTCCCCCAGTTCATCAAATTATGTTGAGTGGAATCGTACATTACCACTTGGTATATCCATTTCGTTTAATTCTCATTCTTCAAAACAGGGGATAATGGACCAGGATCAGCCCATTATTTCAAACCAATTATATCGGATTCAATCAATTCAACCCGGTTCAATTGCAGATACCATGGGTATCAACGCGTCAACCCCATTACACCAATATGTCGCGTATCGTGGTGAGGATGGGTACATATTACGCCAACCATTGTCCGCACTCATTGAGAAGAGAACAACTTATATGTTGGGGGAATTAAGTCAATCGAGCACCCCTAGTGGGTCGCCAAAAAATGGGGCGAGGGACAATCCAACTAGTACGGAACTGTAGAAATGATGGGGGGGGAGCCATGCACAATCACGGTTTGTCCGTGTTTTAAAACCCTAAAGTTAGGTGTTGGGTGGTGTGATTTCAAGGCTTCTTTTAAATCTTTGGGGGGTTGATCGAGTGATTCATCAGCCAATTCAAATGTTCCCCAATGAATACCGATACTTTCTTTGGCATTGACATCTTTCATAACTTGAATGGCCTCATCTGGGGTAATATGAGATGACGCCATGACCCACCTTGGTAAATAGGCACCAATCGCAATGGCTGCCATATCAAATTTGCCAAATGATTTGCCAATAACGGCTGTATCTGGTGAGTAGCCTAAATCACCCGAAAACCAAAATCGAAAATGCGGGTGAAGAATAGCCCAACTACCCCATAAGGTTTGATATCGATCAAATAGGGTTCGAGCACTCCAATGCTGAACAGCCAAAAAGTGAAGATGAATGGGGGCGGTTTTACCATTTATTTGAATCTGATCATCCCAATCAAATGCCGTCACATTGCGATCATTTCCCGACAAAATAGCCCCTTTTATATTGCGTTTAAACCAATGCTGTACCCCCAATGGAACATAAAATTGAATGTCTGGATTCTGATTCATTAACTGCTGAATACTATTTTCATCTAAATGATCATAATGATTGTGAGAGATCAAGACACCATGAATGGGGGGGAGGTCATGTAGGGCAATACCGGGGGGCTGATGTCGTTTTGGCCCCAAGAAGGATACTGGGGAGGCACGATCGCTAAAATGAGGGTCTGTTAATAAATTGATACCATCAATTTGAAGAAGAATAGTTGAGTGCCCCACCCAAGTGACGCGTATGTTAGTGGTATTGGCATGAATGAGGGAGATATTTGGGGTAACACCTGTAATAGGTGCTGCGGGGGGCTTGGGGTAGCCAGCTTTCCATCTTTCCCGTTGCCACTTTCCCATATCAGGTGGTTTGGCTCTGGCCATGTAACGATTCACAAAGCCATCTGGGCGGTGATGAGATCGGTTTGGGTTGTAATCTAGATTGGGATGAGGGCCAAACCAGTGGTTCAATAATAATCCTGTATATAAGGCCA
>SXXA01000030.1 GCA_005791325.1 Actinomycetota bacterium
ATCGATATTGAGGGTTAACATGAGGGTGCGACACCCCAAACGTGCACTGGCCAAAGCCGCTTCAATCCCTGCATGACCTGACCCCACCACAATCACATCATACGACACAAGCACCCCCCCTTCGGCAACACCCATGATACCCCCCTCATTCCCCCCTCATGGCCATTAGAATGAAAAGAACTTGGATGCGTCAATTTTAACCCCGACTGAGAGGGTATCTGTATATTTACCCTGTGCAAAATAAACCCGTTTTAAGGTGGCAATGTACTGGAATGGGGTGTTGGTGTTGGCTAGGATACTGGCATTGATAACGGGTAGCCCACCTGCAACCAATGGGTATGTGTAATTAATGACACCGGTGGTTGAGAATAAATCCGTCCAACCCAATGCCCCCGATAGCAGGTGTCGACTCTGAAATGATTCCCACTGCAAGCCCACACGATAGGGGTCCCCTTCATCCCCAAGGGATATCCCCAATAATCCGCCCCAGTCAGCTTTAACCGGATTGCTATCAAACGAATAGGTGGTAGACTCATAACTTTCGTTAAAATAAGAGGGAACAAATCGATCCGTCCAACCCCTGAATTGGGCGGTCATGCGAATTGAAAATAAATCCACCAATAACCCTGTGGAATACCCAGCCCCTTGATCGGTTAATTTGGCATATTCACTAAATAGTGTGACATACTCCCCAAATACAGGATACCCAATATCAATCGCATACCCACTTTGTACGGGGCGCGTGATGGTGTTGGGTTGAACAATGGTAGAAAGCCCATCATGATCGATGACATAAGTGGACCCTATTTTGAGGGGTAACATATCACAATCCGAACAATCAAATTGAACCCGTCCACCATAAATATTGGATCCGGTTCCCAATCCATCGATTCGGACTCGATCCACTTGTAACCATCCTTTGAAACCTGCTTTTTGATGGGTAAATTCATTGGTGGAGCCCCCACTATCTGTTCTAAACTGATTCACTAACAGGCCATACCCATATCGAATATTGCGGTGTCGACCATATTCCAACGAAACCAATTCATCGAGTGTGAACCCAATTTTTCTCACGGCAACATTGGTCATATCGGTCAACTGTGTGGTGGAACCATTTAAGTTAATGTAACTTCTAACATCCACACCCAATGTAATTGGACCCAATTCTAAATCAGGGCTTAATCCCACTTTTAAAAATGACTGCCCATCTGCTGTAATCATTCCCAAATCGGCGGAGTTACCCTTTTTTTCAAAATCACTTAAATAATACTCAAGGGCAAATAAACTGGTGGTTGCCAGGGTCAAACCCATGAGTATTCCACATAATAATGAGGGGGTTTTAAATGGAAGTTTACGACTTAACTGAGGGGGCTGATAATAATTCATTCTATCTCCTTTTTATCTGGTTCATTTTCACGTTGACGTCTGTTTTTTGCTTCATAACCAATGATCGCAATATCATCTAAAAATAACCCATCACTTTTGTCCATTAGTTTTTTCCAAGATTCTCTGGTTTTCTCCTTATCTTTGTCAATAATTTTTCGATCAATCATCGCGGAAATTAATTTTTGTCGCGCCTCTTCCATTGCCAATCGGGCTTGTTCAACGGCCTCTTTTTGTTTGATTATTTCTTGCTCCAATCCATCTAAATGGTGTTTTCGTAATACCACCTCTTGAACATTCGTTGTTGGCAATTTGCCGGATAGACAGTCTCTCAATTCTTGATAGGCATGGTCTCGCTTTTGCTCAATTTCACGCAAGGTTGCTTGGGCTGCATGATAGGCGGTTTCGGCTTGTTGAAAGGCATCAAGTGCTTGATTTTCTCTGATCTCTCGTACCTTTAATACGGTTTGAAGGGGATAGTTAAATCGCTTGCTTTTTTTTGCTTTACTCATCGAAACATGGTTTGTAATTGTTGAATGGTTTGTTCAAATGGAATGTTTTCGTGGGTGCTTTGACGTAAAAATTGGTTAATGGCATCTATTTTGTCGATCGCGTAATCAATTTTAGGGTTGCTTCCCCGAACATACGCCCCAATGTTAATTAAGTCTTCAGCTTCAATATATTTGGCCAATGTTTCCCGCAATCGTCCAGCGGCCGCTTTGTGGGCAGGGTCATTGATCACTGAAAATAACCGACTCACACTGTGTCCAATTTCAATACATGGGTAATGGTTTTTGGCCGCCAAATCCCGCGACAATACCATGTGGCCATCTAAAATCCCCCGTGCGGCATCTGCAATCGGCTCATCCATATCACCCCCTTCTACCAGCACCGTGTAAATTGCGGTAATACTGCCTTTGTCAGAGGTGCCCGCTCGCTCCATCAGACGGGGCAACATGGCAAAAACACTGGGGGTGTAACCCTTGGTGGTGGGGGGTTCCCCAGTGGCCAACCCGATTTCTCGTTGTGCCATGGCAAATCGGGTCACGGAATCCATCATAAACAACACATTTTTACCTTGGTCTCGGAAATATTCCGCAATGGCTGTTCCCACCATGGCCCCCTTTAATCGGATCACTGGGGGGACATCAGAGGTGGCACAAACCACCACCGAACGTTGGAGACCTTCTTCGCCCAATGATTCTTCAATAAAGTCTTTGACCTCACGGCCCCGTTCCCCTACCAAACTAATCACATTCACATCGGCTTCACAATTACGGGCCAACATACCCATTAACGTGCTTTTACCCACACCCGATCCGGCAAAAATGCCAATTCGCTGGCCCTTTCCCAATGTCAATATACCATCAATGGCTTTGACCCCCACCTTTAACACACTGTCAATGCGTGGTCGCTGAACCGGATCGGGTGGGTCGCGATCAATCTCCACCACTTCTTCATACTCGATATCCCCTTTTCGATCCATGGGTTCACCCAACCCATTTAGTACCCTACCCAATAAACCGGGGCCCACCTTCACCCGAATGGGCGTTCCCGTTGCAAAAATGGGGGCCCCTGGGCGAATTCCCCCCATCGGCCCCAACGGCATCAATAACACTTTCTCTTCCTTAAATCCCACGACTTCCGAACGTATAAATCGGGTTCCTTCCACCTGAATATCACATAATTCCCCTATAAACACACCCTGTACTTGTGCCTCCACAACCAAGCCTACAATTTGGACAACTTTTCCAACCACTTTGGTTAAATCGGCTCGTTCAATGGCCCGTAATAATTTGTGGATGTCCATTATCTTTCCAAGCGCTGGATGACGGCATGAAGGGTGGCAATCTTGGTTTTAAGCGAGGCATCGATAAATCCCAACTGGGTTTCAATAATACACCCCCCTCGGGATTGGGTGGGGTCTTCGGTAACCTCCAACGATCGAATATCGGTTAAAGTGGCTAAAATATGTTCCCGATAGTGGCGTGTGGCAGGGGCATCTTCTGGGTTTACCTTAATAATAACCCGATTTTTGTCCGTAATTCGACGAATGGCGTCATTGATAATCGGTTGAATCCGTTCGGGATTGTCGGCGATGCTACCATGCAATAATTTTTCCGCGATGGCCACGGCCAATTCAACGATGGCACCCTCGTGTTGATTAAAATGAGCCACCGCCGCTTGTTGAATATGATTGAGCAGATCAAATACAGTCTTGATCATATCCGTATAATCAGATTCCCCTTTTTGTTTGCCGGCATCAACCCCCGCTTGATACCCTTGCTGTCTTAATGTGCTCATTTCTTGGTCAACGGCTTGAAGCATGGTTTGCCGATAGTGGCGGATATCCGCATCCACAGCGGCACGGCGGGTTTCTTCGTAATGGGTTAGCTTACGACCAAATTCATCATCGATGGGTGGTAACTCCACTTCAGGCTCAGGGGCCACAACGACTGGGGGGGCCGGATCGGATGGGAAACTCGTTTTTAACAGGTTGACCACCGTTTTGGGGGGAGGTCCGTCAGCACGCTTTGGCACAGGGACCGACCGAGATGAACCCAAATCGTCCTCCCCAGACTGCCCTTGCTGATTGTGATGGTGACCCCTGATTATCGTCATATCATTTTTATGATAGCATTCTCGGGTATGTTAGCCTACCCTTCACTTGACCCCGTTGCACTTGACCTTGGATTGTTTCAAATTCGATGGTACGGACTGGCCTATTTGACGGGTATCGGCTTAGGGGTGGCATTCCTTTGGCGACAGTGGCGCGGATGGGGACTCACACCCTCGACTATTTGGGATGGGGTAGCGGCCATTGTGATGGGAATCCTATTGGGGGGTCGATTGGGCTATTGCTTGATTTATGCCACCAGCTATTATGCCCAACACCCATGGGAAATATGGTTTGTTTGGAATGGGGGAATGTCGTTTCACGGGGGATTAATGGGGGTGGTGGTGGCCGTGTGGTGGGTATCCAAACAGTGGAAATGTTCGATGTGGAAACTGGTGGATTCACTAGCACGGGTGACCCCCATCGGCTTGTTTTTTGGCCGCATTGCAAATTTTGTGAATGCCGAATTGATGGGGCGGGTGACCAGCGTACCATGGGGGATGCCAATGCCCCATGGGGGCCCACTGCCCCGCCACCCATCCACTTTGTATGAAGCCATTGGGGAAGGACTTGTTTTATGGGTGTTGTTGTGGGCCTTATCCAGAATGACGTGGAAAGATGGCCAGGTGGGGGCTTGGTTTTTGGTTGGATATGGGAGCATCCGCTTTGGGATTGAGTTTACCCGTGAGCCGGATGCTCAGCTTGGATTATTATGGGGGTTGAGCATGGGCCAGTGGTGGTGTTTGGGAATGGTCCTCATAGGCGGGGTTCTACTTAAATGGCTTGGTCGATCGAATCGTTGAATGGGCCATCATTAATACAACAGGGCCATATCGTGTGCCGGATCGCTAACCCACCAAGCTGTTCCTGCAACCGCATAAACGGCTGGGTTTATATGTGGGGGCGATGGCTGGGCCACCCATAGCCCAATGGCAAATACCATTACCACGCTTATGCTGCCCAACCAACCCACCCAGTGGTGGCATGATGGGGTGGGTTGAATACGCTTCATTATCCGATTCGGAAGATCATCGGATACGGGCACTTGGTTAAATAACCGATTCATGGCGGTCTCCTAGCTCAGGGTGGCGGTGTTTAATAAAGGTTTTGGCACGACTCAATTTGGATCGAATGGTGCCACTTGGAAGGTTAAAATGCGTGGCAATTTCCATGTGCGACCAACCGTCTATTTCTTTTAATACCAAAATATCGCGGGATATGGGATCTAATAATTGTAAGGACACCAATACTGGCGCTAGGGCGTCCAACAAGGTGGTCGATTCGCTGGTGTCGGGTACCATTGGTGGGGGCCATACCCAATCCAGGGATACCCAATGATGAAGGTGACGTTTGCGGCGTAACGAGATAGCGTGACGGTGGGCAATAACGGTGATCCATCGGGCCAAACTGGATTCCCCTCGGTAAGAATGGGCTTTTTTCCACACTTTAAGTAATACATCTTGTGTCAGTTCTTCGGCTAACTCATGCTCCCCTAGCCACCCCATGCCCAATCGATACAGGGTCCGGTAAAACCGATGAACCACCTCATTAAATGCCGTCGTATCCCCCCCGACTACCTGAGCCATGAGGCTACGATCAGCCTCGTTCATGATGCTTGTGATGGGCGGCCTGATGGTGTGGGCATGTTGGATGGGCACCGGGTTTTTGATGGTCACGATTGCGACGCCAATGGTTGCGGGGCTGGTTGGAATGGGGGGCATTATCGAGTAAATGGGTTTGTAAGTATGTCCATTTTTTCTGTTGGGCAGGGCTTAAAATGGCTCGAATGGCACGGTCTCGATCCTCTCGGTTTTTTTTCAACTGAACCATCAACGATTCGGGGGATGGGGCGGGGTTTGTACGTAAGGTTAAGTTGGCATGGTATTGATCTAACACCACCCCTATTTTTTGGAACTGAGTATCGGTGAGGTCGAGGGATCGGTCTAGCATGGTTAATGCACGTGTTTTAAGATAAATACGACGCTCTTCCTGACGACGCATTTTCATCTTTTGAAATTGGGTTTGTTGGTCGGCCGTTAATATGCTCATAATGGCCCCATCCATTTTATTTCTTTGGTTGGCTTGGTGAATTTGGCGTTC
>SXXA01000031.1 GCA_005791325.1 Actinomycetota bacterium
GCCCCAAATATATTTGTTGAGGTTACATTCTGATCCAAATACATCCTTATTTTCAGGTAAGTTTAGTAATACATTATATGTAAATATAGTTGAACAGCCCTAAGTCCCTGTTTGTAATTTGAGACGTCGAATCCGTTCTTCTACAGGGGGATGGGTACTAAACCAAGAGATAATACCACCACCAGCTAATGGGGACATAATGTATAAATGTGCCATGCTGGTGCTTGAGGAGGCGGGTAAGCTATCCATTCGATTGTGGATTCGGGATAATGCCGATGCCAAGTCAAGAGGGTTTCCATGAATTCGTCCCCCTTCTTCATCTGCAATAAATTCACGAGATCTTGAAATAGCCATTTGAATAACCATGGCTGCAATGGGGGCAATCAATAGTGTTAATAATTGACCCATGCCACTTCCACCTTCCGATTCTTGATCGGATCGACGCCCCCCAAAAATCATGGCCCATTGTGCCATATTGGCTAACATTGAAATGGCCCCAGCTAAACACGCAGCAATGGTACTAATTAATGTATCATAGTGTTTAATGTGGGCTAATTCATGGGCTGCAACCCCCGACAATTCAGCCGGTGATAATAAGTTTAAAATCCCCTGCGTAAAGGCAACGGCTGAATTGGATGGACTACGACCTGTCGCAAAGGCATTGGGGGTAAAATCCGGGATAATATATACCTTGGGTACGGGCATCCCTGCTTGCTGAGCCAACTTGGATACCATGGCGACCAATTCTGGGTGGCTCTCGCTGGTTACCTGCTCTGCTCGGTGCATTTTGAGTACAATACGATCTGAAAACCAATACATGCCGATATTCATGACACAAGCCATTATCAAGGCCAACACCATGCCAGATGGTCCACCCAGCGCATTCCCGATTGTAACAAATAATCCGCTCATCAAACCCAATAACAAAACCGTTTTTAACGAACTGGTCATGATGTTTCCTCCAATGATGCTAATGTATCTAAGCAAACTGGGCGGATATTAGCACATAAATTATTGGAGTGCTAATCCTGTTTTGTTAATGAGATAAATAGGCGTCTGCATCCAAAGCGGCCATGCATCCTGAACCTGCAGCGGTAATGGCTTGACGGTAATGCCGATCCTGAACATCGCCACAGGCAAATACCCCTGGTACACTGGTACGTGTACTGCCAGCTTCGGTTAAAATATAGCCTGATTCATCCAGCGGTAACTGATTGTTTAAAAAATCGGTGTTAGGAACATGACCAATGGCATAAAATAACCCAGAGACCGGAATGGTTTTTTGACCATTTGGTTGTTGGAGTGTGACGGATTGTAACAATGAGTCGCCATTGGCTGCGATGACGTCTGATTCCCATTCAATGGTGATATTGGGATTTTGTAACACCCGATCTTGCATGACTTTTGAGGCCCTTAATTGATTTTTTCTGACGACCATGGTTACAGATGACGCGTATTTCATTAAAAATGAGGCTTCTTCACAGGCGCTATCCCCTCCCCCTATCACCACCAATGGCTTTCCTCTAAACATGGGTAGTGCCCCATCACATACAGCACAAGCGGATATGCCTTTTTGCCAGAAGGTTGTTTCGCCTTGTATCCCCAATCGCTTGGCGGTGGCACCTGTGGCAATAATCACCGATTGGGTAGAGAGGGTTCGGTAAGGGGTGGTGACCACAAACGGACGAACGGATAAATCAATGAAGGTAACGGTTTCGGTGTAAATGGTGGTGCCACATCGTTCTGATTGTTCCCTCATGGCCATCATGAGCTCAGGCCCCCCAATACCATGCGGAAAACCGGGAAAATTTTCAACATCCGTTGTGGTGGTTAATTGGCCACCAGCCGCTACCCCTCCTGCCATTTCCCCTTCAAATAGAATAGGGTTTCGTTGGGCACGAGCGGCATAAATACCGGCAGTATGTGCAGCGGGTCCTGATCCTATAATCACTATTTGTTCTGTCATGGCATGGTCCTTTCGTTATTACAAAGTCGAGTAGTCGATACCTGTTTCAGATTTCGTGTTCTCTGATACAGGGGCTGATTGGGGTAACTCAGCGTTCACCGATCCAGTGGGTTCGTCGGCCCCACGTTCGGGAATTTGCCCCATTCGTTCAAACTCTGTGGCTGGAACGTCTTTGAGGGCTTCTTTCATAAAGGCTCGCCACATTAGGGCTGGAATGCCGCCTCCGGTTACTTTATTCATGGGTTTATTGTCATCATTTCCGACCCAAGTGGCGGTTACCAGCTGGGGCGTAAACCCAATAAACCATGCATCTTTGTAATCGGACGTGGTTCCGGTTTTACCGGCAACAGGGCGCGGTAAGTTTGCATTTTGACCCGTTCCATACCTAACCGCACCTTTTAACATATCAACCATGGTTGAGGCAATCATGGGGTCCAATACCCGTTTGGGTTGGGGTTGGTGTTTAAACAATACGGCCCCTTCACGATCTTCGATTTTAATAACCGCTGTTGGGTCGTTGCGTAAACCACGATTGGCAATGACGCTATACGCGGTTACCAGCTCCATCATGGTGACTTCGTTGGCCCCCAATGGTAACGATAAAACGGGCTGTAGTTTGGACTGAATGCCCATCGCTTTGGCCAATCGCATCACCGTTTCTGGCCCCACCAAATTATTTAATTTGACAGCCACCGTGTTAATGGAATTTTCTAATGCTTTTCGTAAGGTAATATTGCCTAGGTATGTTTTGGTGTAATTGGTAGGGGAATAGGGGCCTTGGACGGTACTGAATGTAATGGGGGAATCTTGAACAACGGAGGCCGGTGTGAATCCCCGTTCTAATGCTGCAATATATACAAAGGGTTTGAAGGTAGACCCTGGCTGTCGTAATGCTTGAGTAGCCCGATTAAATTGGGATTCTCGATATGAGGCACCACCTTGTAAGGCTTTGATATAACCGGTACTGGGGTCCACTGCCATCAGAGCCCCCTGATCAAACTGATACCGTTCTTCTTGTCTACCATTAACCACTTGTTCGCTACGCCCCTTTGCCACATATTCCTTTACAACGGCTTCAGCGACCATTTGTAATTCGTAGTCGAGGGTGGTGTATACTTGTAAGCCAGATGTTAACGTAGATTCATACCCATATGTCGAGAAAAGATTATTCACAACATAAGATGTGAAAAAGGGCGCTTTGTATCGATAGGTGCGGGGCTGTGCCAATTGTAAATCGGTTAAAAACGCTTCATTGGCTTGATCTTGGGTAATCACATTTAATTTGGCCATGCGGTTTAACACGGTTCGTTGGCGTTGTTTGGCCAGTGAATAATTTCGGAATGGACTATAGAGTTCGGGCCCTTTTAACAAGCCAATGATCATGGCTGATTCCGGTAAGTTGAGGTCTTTGGCGTGCTTGCCAAAATACATTTGAGCCGCAGATTCAATACCATATGCATTGTGTCCCCAATAGACTTGGTTTAAATACATTTCTAAAATTTCGTTTTTAGTGTATCGACGTTCAATTTGAATGGATAAAATGATCTCTGCAATTTTTCGAGATAATTTTTTGCGTTTGGTTAAAAACAAATTACGAGCCAACTGCTGGGTTAGGGTAGAGGCTCCCTCAGAGAAGCCCATCGATAGAATATTTTTAAATGCGGCACGCGCCATTCCTTTAAAATTGACCCCGTGGTGCAAATAAAATTCAGTGTCCTCGGTGGCCAATACGGATTGAATAATGAGGGGTGAAATATCACCCAATGGAATCACTTCACGATTTTCTTCTTGATGCAATTCGGCCAATACAATATTGGAGGCCGAATATACTTTGGTGGTTTCAGCTGGAATATAAGTGCTAATGCGGTCTACATTGGGCAAATTACTCGCGATCACAATGGTGGCTACGACCAATGCAATTAGTCCAAGCCCCCCTCCCATTCCCAGCACCACCACGCCTTGGCGGATTAGGGGATGACGACGTGAGAGGTGAACCCTCTGGTTGGGGCGAGACCCTTGTAATCTTCCGATATGATGTTTTGATCTAAATATCAAACTGGGTGCTCCTCAAAAAAGGGGCGATTGTCGATTGTATGACCATCCAAAGCCCACCATTTACATTGTCTTTTGCATCATAACATGGATGGGGCGTTCACGATAGGGTATCGGACGCCTCATTTTATTGAACCATAGGGTCATTTATAGGATGTCTATTGACCGGTGTTGCCAATAACCATTACACTTTTAGACCGATTAACTGTGTAAATTATCAATTATATCCAAGGTTTAATGGTTGATCACAGTTCATTTAAAATAGCCATTAAAAATTTTGTTATTCATTGGTTTTCGTTTATGTAGGGTTAGATAAAACTTGAATGGGGTGTGGCGTGATTAACTGGCCGGTTCTTCCACAGCCTTTTATTATCACTTGTATTTAGAAAAAAAGGGGGTTACATTAACGATCATAATAGGAATAAGAGTCTGAAAGAATAGTTGGCTTTCAACACTAAATTTTAGTTAATAAATCGAAGGAGTAAACAATGAAACGAACTTTTCAGCCAAACCAGCGTAAACGTAAAAAAACACACGGTTTTCGTATTCGAATGAGAACCAATGGGGGGCAGCGGGTGTTGAATTCCCGACGAAGAAAAGGTCGCCATAAAATCGCTGTTTAGAGATGAGTGTGTGCGATATGACCGATATTGATAATGGCCTGCCCAAGGCCACCCGTATTACCCAAAAAAATCACTTTGATTATTTATTTTCGTCAGGTAAGCGAGTCGAGAATCCGATTGTTCGGATTCAGTACGCAGCACCATATTTATCCACACCCATGGTTGCGTTTGTAGCGACCAAGCGACAAGGAAATGCCCCTCAGCGTAATTTGTCTAAGCGCTTGTTGAGGGAATTGTATCGGTTGCACGATCAAAAGCCCTTGGTTGATATGGTTTTAATTGCCAAGCCAGCCCTTCTTAAATGTTCATTTTCTAAATTAAAAACGGATTTTGCATCTTTAATTCAGTTGATTTCGCAAGAAGCCCCCAATGCAATGAGTCCAAATGCAATGGCCGAGGGGGGGGAACAAGTATCTTCTCACAAGCTTGATATTCCGCCTGATGACGAAATTTCAGTGGATTCTGATGGTGATTAATCGATTCCATCGGGGGTGCATTATGATTTTGGTGGCAATGATTCGTTTTTATCAGATAATAATTGCCCCCTACACCAGACATCGGTGTCGCTTTTCCCCCACCTGTTCAGTGTATGCAATTCAGGTGTTACAGTCGGATGGGGTGTGGTTGGGTGGTATTAAAACCATGCGGCGGTTATTATCGTGTCATCCATTCCACCCGGGTGGCGTTAAGGTTTAATAAGGAGTTATTTGCATGATACTTGAATTGATTCGGCACCCATTTGATACGTTGACCCATGGTATTATGTTGCCTTTTTTGTCGCTTTGTTACACAACAATTTTCCCTAATTATGGGGTTGCCATTATTATATTAACTTTGGTGATTAAACTGTTATTTTTTCCGCTGACACAACGACAGTTTAAAGCCATGAAAATTACCCAGACATTGCAGCCCGAGATGAAGCGGTTGCAAGAACAATACAAAGATGACCCCAAACAATTACAGCAAGAAATGATGGCTTTATGGAAAAAACACGGTGCCAATCCATTTAGTGGGTGTTTGCCTTTGTTGGTTCAATTGCCTTTCTTTTTTGCCATATACAGTGCCATTGCTAGCCCCAAATTTAAAGAGATGATTAGTATGCCGGGCGTATACCCCGGCTTTGATCCCATTTGGTTGAAAAACCTAGCCCAACCAGATCCATTTTTTATTTTGCCAGCCCTGATTGTGTTGTTAACTTGGTTGTCTCAACGGCAAATGCCTGTCGACCCCAATCAAAAATTATTGATGGCTATTTTGCCCCTTATGATGGGGGTTATTTCATTTAATTTGCCGGCAGGCGTCCTTATTTATTGGGTGACGCAACAAGGAATTTCGACGCTTCAACAGTGGTGGATGTTAAAAAATACGGGCATTCCAGGTGGTGAATTGGTTGGTCAAGAGGTCGTGATACCTGTTAAATCTAAAAAAAAGGGACGTGCATCATGATTAAACAGCTTTTTTCTTTGTTCAAAAAATCCGACGTTGCACCTACGGAGTTACTTCGTGTGTCTGATTCACCGGCCGAGGTAGCCGCCAGCTATATTAGAAATATTTTGTTGCATTCATTTGGTGGATCGGTTTCGGTGGATAATTCGGATGAAAATGTGATTCATCTAACCATTCTAAATGCATCCGATAATTCGCGGTTAATTGGAAAAGAGGGCGCCACCATCGAATCGGTACAATTATTGACCAAGGCCATTTTACATCGAACTTTTAAACGTGGGTTTCGGGTCATTATTGATGTCGGTGAATTTAATCCCAATCGAGAAGCATTTTTGTTGGCCCACGTTGAAAAGGCCATGGAATCAATGGTGGATGCATCGTCTTATCATTTCCCCAATATGCCATCTATGGATCGGCGTTATATCCATCTTCAATTTGAAAATCACCCGCTTTATGAAACCAAATCAGAAGGAACGGGCTCTCAACGGCATGTGGTGTTGTTAAAGCGCTCAATCTGATGCTGGGGGGGGATACAATTGTAGCCATTGCCACACCCATTGGCATGGGGGGCATTGGCATCATTCGTTTATCGGGACCTGATTCACGGCGGTTGGTGCGACCCTTCTTGGGTGAGCGGGTGTTGCGTCATGCCCAGATGAACTTGGTGCATCTGCGCGAGCCAGATGGCGCGATGATTGATACGGGGTATGTGGTATGGTTTCAATCCCCACGTTCTTTTACGGGCGAAGATATTGTCGAGTTACATTTGCATGGGGGGCCCCATCTTTTGCAAAAAATGCTGATGCTGTTGTGCCAACAGGGTGCCCGATTGGCGGTTAGGGGAGAATTCACCAAGCGAGCGTTTCTAAATGGCAAGATGGATTTGAGTCAAGCAGAAGCGA
>SXXA01000032.1 GCA_005791325.1 Actinomycetota bacterium
CGATTGCCCTATGAATCCCGAGAAACAACATTTTGTGTGCACGACGGCCCACCCTATCCAAACGGCAACATCCATTTGGGACATGCATTAAATAAAGTTTTAAAAGACATTATTATTCGATCTAGGCGGATGATGGGGGATGCTTCGCATTTGATTCCTGGTTGGGATTGTCATGGATTACCGATTGAAACCCAAGTATTAAAAGAGCAGAAACAATCAGAATCAAATTACCGCCCAACGGATGTACCTGCTTTCAGAAACCGGTGCCATACATTTTCGATGGGGTATGTTGAGACACAAAAACAGGATTTTAAACGATTGGGTATTTGGGCTGATTGGGATCAACCTTATTTAACCCTAGACTCCCATTATGAAGCGACGGTGATTCAATTATTTGGTGAGTTGGCTAGAAATGGCGCAATTTATAAAGGCAGAAAACCCATTCACTGGTGTATGAATTGTGAAACAGCTCTGGCAGAAGCCGAAATTGAATATGCCAATCATCGATCGAACTCGGTTACAGTCCATTTTTCGGTTACAGAAGGCCTAATATCAGATTCCACAAAGCCACTTTCCATCTTGGTATGGACAACCACCCCTTGGACATTACCATCTAATGTTGCGATAGCCGTGCAACCAGACCTGGATTACGTGATGCTTGAACTTGATAACCGGCGTGTTTTGGTTGCATTAAATCGTTTGAACGATTTGACAGCCACCTTTGAATGGGGTAACCCAACGATTTTGGAACAGTATAAAGGAAAAGAATTGGTGGGGGTTCAAACAAAACATCCATTTGAAGACCGGGTGGCGCCGGTGATAGCAGCTGAATTTGTCACCGATACAGATGGTACGGGTTTTGTTCATATTGCACCTGGACACGGCCAAGATGACTATCAGGTTGGTATGGCCAACCAATTACCCGTGATTATGCCCATTAATAATCAGGGAAAATTTCAGGAAGGCCCTTGGGCTGGGCTTACTGTATTTGCAGCTAATCAAGCGATTATAGAGCATTTGCAAGCATGTCACCAATTGGAAGGTGCATCGGTCATTACCCATTCATACCCACATTGTTGGCGTTGTAAAAAACCAGTTATTTTTAGGGCAACACCCCAATGGTTTGTTGCGATGGATACCCCCTTGTTACCGGACAATACAACCCTGCGTGAGCGAGCATTAAAAGCCGTAGATCAGACGCTCTTTTATCCATCATGGGGCCAAAATCGAATTCGTTCCATGGTTGAGAATCGGCCTGATTGGTGTATCTCTAGACAACGTTTTTGGGGGATTCCGATTCCTGTACTAACGTGTCAAACCTGTGGGTATTCTGAAACAAAGGCCTTTAATGAGCACATTGTGAATATCATTCGTCAAGAGGGGTCGACGGCATGGTTTGAAAAAGACGCATCGTATTTTATACCTGCGGGGGCTACTTGTAGCCAATGTGGGGGGCAACACTTTGAAAAAGAAACAGATATTTTAGATGTATGGTTTGAATCTGGCGCTAGTTTTGCGGCGGTGTTGCCCGAGAATCAAGTTGCCGATTTAATATTAGAGGGGTCGGATCAACATCGTGGTTGGTTTCAAAGTGCGATTTTATTGGGACAGGGTGCAAGGGGTATCACGCCTACTCGATCCATTTTGACCCACGGTTTTTTGGTGGATGATCGGGGTCGAAAAATGAGTAAGTCTGAGGGGAATGTCATCGCCCCTGATACCATTATTAGGGAATATGGTTCTGATATTTTGAGATGGTGGGTGGCATCGTCTGATTTCAAAACAGATGTTAGTATTTCCAAGGGTATTTTAAATCAGGCGAAAGATTCTTTTTCTAAAGTTCGAAATACCATTCGTTTTTTACTCAGTAATTTGTATGATTTTGATCAGCCGATTGGGGTATTGGAACCAATTGATCAATGGGTTTTACATGAGCTTAGCACGCTGGTTTTGGATATCAAAACGGCGTATCTTTCATATGATTTGCATGTGGTGACACATCGAATTCATGATTTTTGTGCCGTTACTTTATCATCACAATATTTAGACATGGTCAAAGATCGATTGTATTGCGATGCTCACGACTCTCATCGTCGCCGTAGCTCCCAAACGGCCATTCACATACTGGCGAATCAGTTAATATCCTTAATAGCCCCCATTTTAGTGGTCACCAGCGATATGGCCAATCGACATTTACCGAACCCCTCCCGAACCATTCATGCCACGTTCTTTCCTGAGCCGACTTATTTAAATGACAATATCGGAACAATATGGAAAGAGATCTTAACCATTAAGGAATTGGCTTATCAACAACTAGAATCCATGCGACAATCCAAACAGATTAAAAGCTTTTTGGAAGCATCGGTTGTGATCCAATCACCCACCCCCATCAAGGTTGATGATTTGGCATCCATATTGATTGTTAGCCATGTTGAGTGGCGACAAGCAGAGCAGTTAGCAGTAACGGTTGGGCTAGCATCGGGTCAGAAGTGCGATCGATGTTGGAAAATAAAGGCCTGCAATGAATGGGCGGATGATTCTGGATCGACCCATTCATTATGTGACCGTTGTGAGGGGGTGGTCAATAAATGGGTATCAATGGGGACCAACGGGGGTGATGTGGCATCTCCGGTTCCATCTTAATCCCCTATGATAGCTCAGGCTATTCAAATGGGGCGGCCCCCTATGGTGATTTCATTGGGGGACCCAGGTGGGGTTGGACCTGAAGTGGTCTTAAATGCATTGTTGCAATACCCAGTTTCTAGACCCATTATATTGGTAGGGCCATTCTCATTACGATGGCATCCATTGTTAATTCATGGATTTAACCAGTTAAATCCAAAACGGATTTCGCAACAAGATGGGTTAACTCATCCAATTTCATGGATCGATCCGACCCCTACTATTTTTAACGAACCATTCCTACCGGAACCCCATTCCATCAATGGTTTGGTATCTTATGAAGCAGTGATCATGGGATTAAAAATAGCGGTATTGCGTAAAGGGGTGTTGGTGACTGCCCCTGTGTGCAAAGAAGCTTGGAAAAAAGCGGGGGTAGCCTATATCGATCATACCTCTTTGTTAGGCGGGTGGTTTAATACGAACCCAACCATGGCATTTAATAGCCCAGTATTAAAGATATGTTTGGCCACGGTGCATGTACCATTGTCGCAAGTGGCCTGTCATATCAGCAAAGAGTCCATTACACGGTGTTTACAACACGCCATAGGCTGGATGGGACAATTGGGTATTCTATATCCACGTATCGCGGTTGCTGGTCTTAATCCACATGCAGGTGAGGGGGGGCTATTGGGTACAGAAGAGCAAGATGTCATTCAGCCTGCTATTCATGAGGTACAACAATCCCATTCAAATGCCAAAATTGTAGGCCCCATTCCAGCGGATACGTTATTTTACCGAGCCTATCAGGGTGATTTTGATGTGGTCATTGCACTGTATCACGATCAAGGATTATCCCCACTTAAGATGGTGGCTTTTGACCAAGCCGTTAATATTACCCTGGGGATTCCCATCATGCGGGTATCCCCAGATCATGGAACGGCCTTTGATGTGGCGTATCAATCCAAATCACGATGTGAATCAATGCGTGCAGCCATTGAATATGGGGATCGGTATGGGGGCTAAATGGGGGCAGGTGTTTTTACATGACCAAAATATCATTCATAAACTAGTCAGTTTGGTGGATCCAACGATCCAAGTAGTTGAAATTGGATGTGGAGAGGGTTGTTTAACTCGACCCATTAGTCAGATCACAACAGTTCACTCATTTGAAATTGATACGGCATGTGTGGATGCCACTTGTCGTCAATTACCTTTGTTAAGTCGGGTTCACTTTTGGGTGGGCGATGTGATGGCTCTGAGCCAGCACTGGCCGTCTTTGGGGCGGTTTCAAGTTGTGGCAAATATTCCCTACTATATTTCAGCCCCTATTTTAAAATTATTGGTTCAATATCATGACTTTCTTCACTCTGCGGTAATAATGGTGCAAACTGAATTCGCATATAAGTTAATACAAGGGGCTAATCAGCCATTTTATTCCTCTCTAGGGGTGTATATTCGTTCTTATTTTGATGTTAGTTTGTTGTTTCATGTTAGCCCCAATTCATTTTCGCCGGTTCCTAAAGTGGGGTCTAGTGTCATAAGACTCACACCCCATCAGCGCCCTCTACCCATTGCTCCAGAGGCCTTTTTTGCGATGGTTCGCTCTGGTTTTTGGGGAAGGCGCAAGCCCCTTTCGAGTGCGCTTATAAAATCACCCTATTTGATAAGAGGAGCTGGATTTAAGTCTGCATTAATCAATCACCCTTATGCCATTCGTCGAGGAGAAATGCTAACAGATGAGGAATGGCGTGAATTACATAACGTGTTACATCCACATATGACTAGCCAGTTGCCACCATCAACGATGGGCTCATGAATCTTGAAGGGTCCAACATTAAGATAATCCAACCATCACCTTCACCCGTTCTAAGTACCCACTGGCAATTTGGTGGGTGAGACAATCTTGGGTTGAATCATCTAAAAGGCGATGGGCCGATGAGATCGCTTTTCGTAATGATTCAATGTTTCGTTTGGGGTCAACACCGCCGGTTAGGTGACGATATTCGAGGTAATGGCTTAGGTGGGATTGGTTAATATTCGGAGCATGGTTTAAATAATAACGATGAAGCAATTGGGTAAGGTGATGATTGTCTTGAGACACGCTGTGTACCGATTGCAAAATATGGGGGGCTGATTCCCAATCTTGATGGCACTGTTTAATATAGTGATGTAATGAGTGAATGGCTGGCAAGGGAAAGTTTGTAATCGCTAACTCAATATCCGTGGGTGGCGATAATGAAAAAAATGACTCAACATCAATATTGCACAATACAGGATGGGAACGGATACAGTCGATAATTGGTTGGTAAGTACTTTGAACATCAGTTGGGGCAAGTGATGCCCATAAAAAACCTGTTTTGTAGTTTACATATTCAATATGGGAACGACACTCCATGAGTGTATCGGGGAAAGGGAAGGGGATGGTGTCTAGTTGCAATAATAGAAGTGTGTTTTGATGAGAGAATAAGGGGAAAACGGGGATGGATTGGATGCGTTCGGGTGGGGTGCCAATCCGGTGTTTGAGCCAAACTGAATGGATGGGAGGGGATTGAATGGTGGGCTGTGTCATCCATGTGGTGCCATATATAGTCTCTAATTGAGATACGAGATGAATGGTTAATTGAACATCATCAATGGCATTATGAGTTTGAGGTAAGGCAGTGACTCCGTGTGCACGGGCCATTTGTTCAAGTGAAAATGTCCAATATCCATCGGCGTGTAATTGCATGGGAAACTGAGTGTGACTCATGCCCAAATATCGAACCCAATGTAACACATCTCGATATTCAATTTTCCCATAAAAATATGGATTTAGGCCATGTCGAATCAACAAAGATCTTAAAAATTTCAAGTCAAATTGATTGCTGTTATAACCACACAATACAATTTTTCCATGGGCTTCTATTAAATTAAATAAAAACGTAAAGATTTCAAGAGCAACCGTGGGTTCGGGTTTGCCGTACTGGTGTAAGTGCTGAATCGACAATCGCGTAATAAGTAGGGCGTCTAGGTCGGGGAGTTCACAACGGGTAAGTGTGACCAACCCCGATAATTCTTGAAGGAGGCTACCATCATTAGACAAGGCCAAAAAACAATAGGATATAACTTGTCCACTTAATGATAGAGAGGATGTTTCAAAATCATAAAATACTTGAATCATAATACGATAGTGTAACGCTGATTTTATAAAACTACTATTTTAATCGTTGTCCATGTAGAATAGGGATGTTGCCCTCGTAGCTCAGTCGGATAGAGCGCTGGATTCCTAATCCGGAGGCCGTGGGTTCGAATCCCGCCGTGGGCACCATGTTAATAATCAATGAAAAGAGGCAAGTTATATGGCAACCTGGGAACCAGTGGTCAATGAGTTGATTGAAAGCAATAGTATCGATGCCCCGTGGTATGATACCGTTGATGTAAAACGAGGGTTGCGAAATGCAGATGGTAGCGGGGTTATCGCTGGCTTGTCTCGTATTTCTTCTGTCTTGGGTACAAAAAAAACAGATTCAGGTGTTATTCCGGTTGATGGAGAATTAAATTATCGTGGAATTCCGATTCAAAATGTTTTGGATAGGCACTTGGTTCGCTCGCGATATTTTTTTGAAGAAGCGGCATTTTTTTTGTTAGTGGGGCGATATCCCACTGATTCTGAATTAACAGATGTTTGTTTGTATATGGATCAAAACCGATTGTTGCCTGATGAGGTTCAAACCCATTTAATTCGGGGTGTGCGATCTGCTAATGTCATGAATCGACTCTCTACGGTTGTCTCTGGGCTTTACGGGTGTGATTCAACCCCAGACTCATTTGAGCCAGAGGAGAACTTTTTAAAGTCATTGAGATTATTGGCTAAAATGCCGAGTATGATTGTCTATTCTTTTTTTGAGGCCTGTCAGCCACAGGCAAAATGGGTTCAACCTGAATCGGGTATGTCTGTTGCAGAGTCATTTTTATATTTATTGGGGGAAGGGAAGGTGGCTTCAGATACAGCTGTTAAAACATTAGATTCATGTTTGGTATTACATGCTGAACATGGTGGGGGGAATAATTCTACATTTGCTACTCGGGTTGTTACATCCACGGAATCTGATTTTTACGCATCAATGGTGGCTGCACTTGGAAGTTTAAAAGGTCCCTTACACGGGTCTGCCAATAAAAAAGTGATGGAAATGATGGCGGATATTATACAGGCTGTGGGACTTACTCCCTCAGAAGAGGTATTAAATGCCTATTTGAGACGCCTATTATTAAAAGATGGCTTTGATCATTCTGGCAAATTGTATGGGTTGGGGCATGCGGTTTATACCAAATCAGATCCTCGGGCGGGCATATTAATTGAGTATGCAAAACAACTATCTAAAGAATGCAACCGACATGACGAATTGCAACTTTATTTTTCAGTCGCCCACTGGGGCCCTAGTGTATTTTCTGAATTAAAAGGCCCCAACAAATTGATTGCGCCGAATATCGATTTTTATTCTGGGTTTGTCTACGATTGTTTGGGAATCCCTGAACCACTGTATACCCCCATGTTTGCTTTGGGTCGCTTGGTAGGCTGGTGTGCACATCGAATGGAGGAAATGATTGCAGGCAAACGAATTATTCGGCCTGGGTACAAATATGTTGCAACCCGATCGCCCGTTATTAAATAGGGAAATACAAGAAAAAAGGGGGGGGCTGTAATGAAACAAATTCACAGATGACTAATGATTAGGCA
>SXXA01000033.1 GCA_005791325.1 Actinomycetota bacterium
CCGATACCACCACCTCATCCCCACGTCCTTGCCGCGTCCCCGCATGCATCACCCACTCCGATTCCCACGACCCTTCCAATCGCTGCCCCGTCTCAACCTTGCCCGGATACCCAGGTGCTGCCAATACCACACACACACTCGCCCCATCCCGCCACTCGACCCCCACCTCTGATAACCGGCCCGCCACCATGGCCTCACATAAGGCCACCCAATCCGTATCCAACCGGTCCAAAATGACCTGGGTTTCCGGATCGCCCAACCGCACATTAAATTCCACCACCGAGACCGCCCCCTCATCAATCATCAATCCCGCAAACACCACCCCCACATACCGAATACCATCCGCCTTAAACCCACGTAACAACGGCTCGAATACCTGCGATTGCACCCTCGCCATCACGTCGGGTGTTAATACTGGTGCCGGTGAATACGCCCCCATCCCCCCCGTATTGGGCCCCGTATCCCCCTCCCCAATCCGCTTGTGATCTTGGGCACCCCCCAAAATGACCATCGTCTCCCCATCGCAACACGCAAACACCGATGCCTCTTCCCCCTTTAAAAAGGATTCAATCACCACCCGACTACCCGCCTCGGCAAACACGTGCCCCACCAACATCGCCTCAATGGCGGCCACTGCCTCCGCCTCATCTTGGGCCACCACCACCCCTTTCCCTGAGGCCAACCCATCGGCCTTAATCACCAACGGAAACGGCCCCTGCTGAACCCTCGTCAACGCCGACGCATAATCGGTATACACATCATACGCCGCGGTGGGAATCCCATACGCTTTCATTTTGGCCTTGGCCCACGCCTTCGACCCTTCTAACTGGGCTGCCTCACGACCGGGACCAATCGTGGGAATACCCGCCGCTACCAATTCATCGGCCAACCCCGCTACCAAGGGCCCTTCCGGACCCACCAGCACCATGTCGATTCCCAACGACTTGGCACACGCCACAATGCCCGATCTATCCATCACATCACATTCAATATTAATCCCCAATCGGGCCGTCCCCGGATTACCCGGCAAAAAAAACAACTGGGGAACTCGGGGCGATTGTGACAAGGCCAATCCAATGGCATGCTCCCGCCCACCCGATCCAATCACCATTATATTCATCTTCATTCTCTCCTTATCCCCCTTCCATTATTTTTAACCGGTATTATACCGCTTTGTGCGCCCGTTCCAACAATGCCCGAATGAACCCAGCAAACAAGACGGGCTGTTCAAAATGAGTCAAATGCCCCGCTTGCAACAATACCCGACGATGAAGCCCCGTACACTCCTGATACATGCGTTGCCCAATCTCAATATACCGCTCATCCCGCTCCCCACACACAAAGCCCACCACTGGCAAGTTCGGCAATTCGTCCCACAAAGATGGCAATAGCCCCGGTGAAAATTCCCGTAATACCCACGCCAAATAATCGGGATTACCCGCCAATCGGGTTTGTAAAAATGCGTCAAAATCGGGGTGTTGTGTTAGCGGCCCAAACATCGGATTTTGATACCATTGCTCCAAAAATGGGGCTAATCCCACCTGTAGCAAGCGTTCTGATGCTGCCAAATCAGATTGGGCCCTAAACGCCCGTTGAACCGGATCATCCAATCCGGGTGAACTCGATTCTAAAATCACCTCACGAATCAATTCAGGGCATTCTTTGGCCACATGCAAGCCCAGCCGCCCTCCCAATGAATACCCCACCAATGTGACATCATGACACGACAAAAACAACAAAGTATCTTTAATCAACCGAACCGCCGATTGTAATGAGGCCGTTTGTGGCAATACCGCATCCCCATGTCCGGGCAAATCAAGGGCAACCACAAAATGGGTATCATCAAATAAGGGGGCCAATCCCTCCCAATCCAATAACGATCCAAATAACCCATGTAAAAACACCACCGATGGATTTTTAGCCAACCCCCATGTTCGATATGGCAGTGTCATCATATTAATGCACACACCCCATGCAGGATGGGTACCCGTGGGTGCTTTGATTCAATTGATTAAAGGGGGGATTATTCACAATAGATATGATTCTAAAACGTTGGTGGATTAATAGGCAAGAATGAATTATAGTACACCCATGCCAAATCAAGATCCCCCATCTAAAAAAGAAATTGCCATGGTTGGATTGTCTGTCTTACTTAATTTTTATTGCTTTGGATTTTTGGCCAAATTCACCTATGCCCTTCCCCTATCTATCCTTAAATTAACCCCCCATTCACTCATGATGAATGGCATTTGGGCAGTGTCCTTGGTTACCGCCATTGTAATTCAAACCCGCCCCAAACAAACCCTAACCCCAGGGGAATTAATGATGGGGGCCCGTCGCGATCATACAGACATAAAATGGCACTCTCATTTTAAATCGGGTGGTTGGGTATGGGTCATATTGGCTATTATCAATTTGTTGATTATTGATATGGTGTGGGGTCCAATGGAACGCGGTCAGTTCATGCCAGTGGCATGGGTATTGGTGGGTGGGGGATTGGGGGGAATCATGATTGGTACCCTATGTGCCATCGGACAAGGTCGATTTAATGCCTTTTTTGGGCTCATCGCCATGATTGGGTTGCATTACACGGCCAAAACCATGTTAATGGCCCATCACGGGTTAATGATCAAAGAATTGGAATTGGTTAAAACAGGTGCGTGGATGATATTTAATTGTATTGGTTGTTTGGGGTTAATTTATTGTCGAAATCCCGACCGATTTTGGGATTGGTTTCAATTTAAACGGCGTTCATAATTTATGTCATCCAAGGGGGGATTCAACGGGGGTTACAGCGGGGAATTAATTGATACGGGCTTCCCCTTTTTTTTGTAATCGTCGCTGGGCAAAAAAATGGGTTAATATTTGTTCGCAAGGGGAATAGGGAACATAATGAACACGGGGAATATGGTTAAACCCAACAGCGATAAGATCAAGGCGGGTTCCCAATGCCCCCCAGCGTCGATCGAGTGCCCCATATACCACGGCATCCAATCGGGCTTGTAATACAGCGCCGGCACACATGGGACAAGGTTCCAAGGTACTAACCAATATGCACCCCCCTAATCGCCATGAACCCAAATGGTTAGCGGCATCCTGAATGGCCATTATTTCAGCGTGAGCGGTTGGCTGTTGGCGACATTCTTTTTGATTATATCCTTTACCAATAACCTTGCCATTGGCAACAACGATGGCACCAACGGGAACATCACCAGCCTGTTGCGCGTGATGGGCCAAATCTAACGCAAGGTCTAAAAAGGCATGTGCCTCAATTATAGTTAAGGGTAATACTGGGTCCCGATTCATCGGTAATGGGGCCATGTTTGGCTTCATAATCTGCCACGCTGGCCGTTAACAAGCGAGCCAAGCGTTTGGCATTGCGTGGTGATAATACCAAGCGGGATCGAATTCTGGCTTTGGCCGTGGTGGGTTGCAAGTAGGCAAAGTCCAAGGTGACATCATCGGAAGTAAATCCAACCAAAAACAAATTGGCATAAATACCTTGGGCAACGGTATCCTCAATTTCAACTTGAATGGATTGTGGATTGGACTCAGTCATTGGGAGACCCTTTCTAAATATTCCCCTGTTTCGGTATTAAACTTAACGATATCACCTTCTTGAATAAACGCGGGGGCGTTGATCACAATATCACGTTCTAGGGTAATGGGGCGCATACTGGCACTGGCGGTGGCTTTTTTAATTTCAGGTGGTGCATACACCACTTTTAATGCCAATGTTTTAGGTAGGTCAATGCCGACAATATCATCTTGATAAAACGTTAATAGATAGGTATCCCCTTCCAGCAAATATTTAGAGCCTTCCCCGACCAAATCCGCAGAAAGTTGGGTTTGATCAAATGTTTGGCTATCCATAAACAGGTAACCGTCCCCTTCTTGATACAGGTATTGGAACTCACGGTTTTCGAGCTCTGCTTTTTCGACTCGTTCAGAAGACATGAATCGTTGTTCTAGGTTTTTACCGGTAATAAGGTGTTTTAACTTGGTTTGCATAACCGCATTCCCTTTTCCGGGGGTACGATGCATGGTCCAAGTAACGCGATATAATTCACCTTCAACGCGTAAAATCATCCCCTCACGAATTTGGGTGGCGTTAATAATCATTGGTTAATCCTTTTGTAAAAAATGACACAATTTAGCGGGTGGAAGTATACCAGAGGTGGATTTGATTATAAACCCCCCCCCCACCCCCCCCC
>SXXA01000034.1 GCA_005791325.1 Actinomycetota bacterium
AATTGCCTCAACTTTGGGGGGGGGGCTTTTCATATTTCGTCGTGCCCAAGTTCGGGCGTTGTTTTCTTCTACCCAAACCAAAATTCAGCAGACCTTAGAACAAGCTACCAAGGATTCTCAAAAGATTTTGGCCAAAGCCCATTTGGATAGTCAGGATATTTTGGCCAAGGCCCGAGCTGGTTTGGAAGACGAAATTCAAACCCGACGCCAGACTGTGTCTCAACTTGAAAATCGATTGATGCAAAAAGAAAAGCATTTGGATCAACGGGATCAACGCATCCTTGAGAAAGAAGAGTTGGTAACTGCAGAACAAGAACGGATTCGTCAATTGCGACTGAAAGAAGAGTCGTTGATTCAATCATTGTCGGATAAACTAGAAAATATAGCCGGCCTGTCGGCCGAGGAAGCCAAAACCATTTTATTGGCAAATATTGAACGTGAAACACGTCAGCGTGCCGGCAAATTGATTAAAGATATTGAAGAACAAGCTCGAAAAACAGCCAAGCGACGTGCCAAAGAAATTGTAACGGATGCCATTCAGCGTACGGCCATTGATCATGTTCCTACCAGCACCACATCCTCTATTCAACTAGCCGATGATGATTTAAAGGGTCGTATTATCGGACGAGAAGGGCGGAATATCCGAGCATTTGAAGCGGCAACGGGTGTGGATGTGATTGTGGATGATACCCCCGGAACCGTGATTTTATCCTGTTTTGATCCGTTGAGGCGCGAAATTGCTAAAATTGCCCTAACCAAATTGATTTCGGATGGCCGAATTCATCCTGCTCGTATTGAAGATGCTGTCGAGCGAGCCAAAAAGGAGTTGCATGAGACCATCCTTGAAAAAGGGGAGCAGGCAGCGGATGCGGTGGGTTTGGATTTTCATCCCAAATTAATTGAGCTACTTGGTAAATTGCATTATCGCACCAGTTATGGGCAAAACATATTGGCACATTCCATTGAAGCGGCTCATATAGCCGGTATCATGGCGGACGAATTAAAGGTGAATGCGGCGTTGGCCAAACGGGGTGCCATGTTGCATGATATTGGCAAGGCATTGGATTTTGAACAAGGTGGCTCCCATGATGATTTGGGCAAAGAAGTGTGTATTAAATATGGGGAGTCTGATGAGGTCATTAATTGTATTATGGCCCACCATGAGGACGAGGACCCCGATACCATTGAAGCGATTTTGGTGAAAATGGCAGATGCTATTTCAGCCACTCGGCCCGGTGCTCGTCGGGAATCAGTGGAGGCCTATCTAAAGCGACTTGAAAAATTAGAGGCCATAGCTATGTCGTATGAAGGGGTAGAAAAAGCCTATGCTATTCAGGCGGGCCGAGAGATTAGAGTGGTGGTTCGACCGGATGAAATTGATGACCCAGGTATTCATAAAATGGCACTTGAAATGGCCAAAAAGATTGAAAATGACATGGATTACCCAGGTGAGGTTCGGGTTTCGATTATTCGGGAAACACGGGCCATTGGGGTTGCACGGTAGGTTATGACAATCAATGTGTTAATGGTTGGGGATGTGGTAGGGAATCCAGGACGACAATTATTGTCGAATTGTTTGCCTGATTTGGTTCGTGACCATGCCATTGATATGGTGGTTGTGAATGTTGAAAATGCTGCGGGGGGATTTGGGGTGACTACCGCTATTTATCGCCAATTTAAAGACATGGGTGTGGCGGTTATGACATCGGGAAATCATATTTACGACAAACGAGAGCTAATGCAACAAATGGGGGATACGCCTCACCTATTGCGACCCCTCAATTTTCCGGGGAATCATCCTGGTAGGGGGTATCTTACGAGTGTCATAAAGGGTGTGAAAGTAGCCGTTGTTAATTTAATTGGTCGGGTATTTATGGGGTTGTCGGATTGCCCGTTTCAGGTGATTCAATCCCATTTAGGTAAAATTCGTGAAGAGACCCCCGTTGTTTTGGTGGATTTTCATGGGGAAGCAACCTCCGAAAAGCAAGCCATGGGGTATTTTTTGGCGGGTAAAGTGAGCGCCGTTGTTGGTACCCATACCCATGTGATGACAGCCGATGAAACCATCTTGGCTGGACATACTGCTTATATTACAGACTTGGGTATGACCGGTCCCAAGGATGGTATATTGGGAATGGAAAAAGGCCCCATTATTCAGCGATTTTTAGACCAAAGACCAACCTTATTTACCCCTGCCAAAAGTTTGGAAACCATGCTGAATGCAGTGGTGATTCAAATTGAGCCGGAGTCTGGGAAAGCTGTGTCAATTCATCGTATCGTTCATGTTATATAATAGGAGATAGCATGCCGTCTATTTTATTGATTCACCCAACGAATGAGGTAACCGATCGACTCGTTAGTGCTTGTCAGCCATTGATCCAAGTGACCTGCGTTCATTCTTTATCGGATGCTCGCTTGGAAT
Organism: Actinomycetota bacterium; assembly: GCA_005791325.1. Lineage (GTDB taxonomy): Bacteria > Margulisbacteria > Marinamargulisbacteria > SXXA01 > SXXA01 > SXXA01. The sequence continues at coordinate 2,423 of SXXA01000034.1, forward strand.
TGGGTCGTCAATCACCGGTATTAATTGTGTTGGCGTCGGAATGGCTCGCGGAATGGGCATCGATGGTGGAGGGAACGCCCGTTGAGTCACTTCCCAAATTGGTATTGGTGGATGATCAGTCGTGTTGGGGTATTTCAATGATGCCCCCCTCGGACGGCTTGGTTTTTGCCCCATATACAGAATGGGAACTTCGCATGCGCCTGATGATGACACTGCCTTGGCCTTTGTTAAAAGTGCTGGTTGTGCAGTCGTCGGGGTTGATACTAAATGGGGTGTTGGATGAATTGGAATGGTCTGGTATTGAGTGCCATCAACTGAACTCTGATCAGGGGTTATCGGAACAAATGGAACGGATTCAGCCGAATGTATTGGTGGTGGATACTGAAATGCCTGAATTCAATCGCCAAGGGGTTGTGGCTGCGGCTTCCCAATATAATGTTCCTATTTTAGGGGTATTTAAGTCGACTTCATTTAAAAAGGTGGGGCGTTCGATGGGGTACCATGATTTTATTGCCATACCGATTCGACCAGGCGAACTGTTGTATCGTGTTCATCAACTTATGCAACGTGTTGCTCAAAGTGGTGGTGTTGGGGCGTCTCCCAAGCCATTATTGACGTCACCCCATCCTGTGGCTTCGGGTACCCGTTCCAATACCGTGGAATTCCCCATGGCCCCCTTAACGGATGTGATGGTAACGTTGCAACATGAAATTAACAGTCCGTTAACCGGTATTAAATTGGGTGCCCAAACCCTTGAGAAGCGACTGGCCCCTTCTGAACAAGTGGTTGCCCGAGAAATTGTGGCGTCAGCCAAACGAATTGAATCAACCCTTGATCGTTTGCAAACCAGTCAACGGGTGACCCAGGATATTTATATGAATGGTACCACTATGGCCGTATTTGAAACGGAGCCATTTCCATGGGCGTAATTCGTACGGATGCCTTGCAAAAGTCGTTTGGGGGGCGTCAGATTGTGGATCGGGTGAGTATTGAAATGAACACGGGGGAAGTGGTGGGGTTATTGGGGCCAAATGGGGCGGGTAAAACCACGACGTTTTATATGATGATTGGTTTGGTTAAGCCCGATTCAGGCCGTGTCATGTTAAACAATCAAGTGATTACCAATATGCCCATGTATCGCAGGGCTCGTTTGGGAATTGGGTATTTACCGCAAGATGCCTCAATCTTTAAGCGAATGACCGTGGAAGACAATATCTTGGCGGTTTGGGAATTAACCAATGTGGTTCCCAAATCCCAACGGAAGGCGGCCCTTGATCAGCTACTCACTGAATTTCATATTACCCACATTCGCAGTTCAAAAGGAATTGAATTATCCGGCGGGGAGCGTCGCCGTGTTGAAATTGCCCGTGCATTGGCACTCAATCCATCGTTTATATTGTTAGATGAACCCTTTGCGGGAATTGATCCCATTGCGGTACATGATATTCAAAGTATGATTCAAGCCTTAAAGACAAAGGGCATTGGGGTCATTATAACGGATCACAATGTAAGGGAAACGCTGGCGATTGTGGATCGTGCTTATATTTTACACGCAGGGCAGGTATTGGTATCTGGCCCAGTGTCAGTGATCGCCCAAGATGAAACAGCCAGGGAATTGTATTTGGGCAAGGATTTTACATTGTGATTTTAGATCGCTATATTTGGTCTGAATTGGCAGGGCCATTTGTATTTGGAATTTTGGCATTTACGGCTATTTTGGCGGGGAGCACGGTTTTATACAACTTGGTTGATGATGCCATTCGATTGGGCATTCCATTTTCAACGGTTTCCCTTATTTTTCTATTAAAAGTTCCCCATGTGTTGGTCTTGGCATGTCCCATGTCAACTTTGTTGGCCACCATTGTGGGGTTTGGTCGATTGAGCTCGGATGGGGAAATGCTGGCATTACGCGCATCGGGGGTTAGTTTTTATCGGCTTATTTTACCAGTGGTGCTATTTGGGGTGGTCATCAGTTTGGGCACGATTTTAATGAACGAGGGGATTGTCCCCAAATCGGCTCATACAGCTGAGACAGTGTTCCGTCAATTTACCCAACGTCAAAGAACTGCTATCAAAGAAAATGTTAATTTTACGGAATATCAACATGGGAAGCCGGTTCGCTTGGTTAATGTTGGACGGATGGATGGCTCCCTTTTTCAATCCATTACCGTTGCTGAATACGAAAATGGGGACTTAACTCGCTTGATTCGGGCCAAAGAAGGGTCGTGGACCCCCGATTCAGGCTGGGAGTTTCGAAATGGGGTGATGCATTCCTTTTCTGCACAAGATGTATCACGGTTGACGGTTGTTCGATTTGAATCCGAAATCATTGCGTTGCCGGTTAACCCATCCAATATGGCGGGGTATTCTAAAAAAATGGAAGAAATGACCAGTCGGGAGTTGTCGCAAGCCATTGCCCAGCAACGACGATTGGGGCAAGACCCGATTACCGACATCATGAATTACCATTTAAAATGGTCGGTTCCCTTTGCATCCCTGATTTTTGCACTATTGGGAACCTCGGTTGGGTTGCGTCCCCACCGTAGTCGGTCGGCCATGGGGTTGGGGGTTAGTTTGCTGGTTATTTTGGTGTATTATGTGCTGTTATCGTTGGGTTCCAGTTTGGGGATCAATCGGGTGATACCCCCATTGGTAGCGGCTTGGTTTCCAAATGCATTGGTTGGGGTGGTTGCCATGATCTTATTACATCGATTGACAGGACGATAATTCAATGTGGAGAGCAAAGTTAGGGGGATGGTTTTATCAGTTAATTAGGGCGTTTATGATCCGATCGACGTTTAAGTCTCAACAACGGGCCATGCTCCCCCTTGATTTGGAAGAGGTGGTGGAAAAGGGGGATCGGCTCATAAAAACAGTTCAACTGTTTTTTTCTCCTGTATTATTTTCATTTCGGATTCCAAAGTCCATTGGGGTTTCAGTATATGATTTATACTTTCCATCTCCTTTGGTGGTGGCCGCTTTTAAAGATGATGTACAAATTGTGGGGTTTTGGATGAATTTTGGGATGGGTGGGGGTATATTAAAAACGGTGATGATGAATCCGAGAGAAGGGAATCCACGTCCACGCTTACAATCAGTGGAGATGCAAGGGATGCGAGGCCTTTTAAATGCCATGGGGTTACCCGGTAAGGGTGTTGATGGCCTGATTAATCATATTCAGAAATCTTGGGTGAGTCGATCCAAGCGACCCATTGGACTCAGCGTGGGTGGGGGAACCGTAGATGAATATTGGGCGGTGATTGATCGGTTGGAGTCGGGCTTGGCCCATGTCAACTTCCCGCGGTTTTATGAACTTAATATCTCGTGTCCCAATACCGAGGAGGGTCAACATCTCATCCATACCCCAGGATTATTTCAAACCCTGTTAGAGGGGGTTCGTCAACGCACATCGGCGGTTGTTAGTGTTAAATTTTCACCCGATCAACCAAATAGTCAATTATTGGTAATGGCTGAAAATATGATGGCCTATGATCGAATGATGATCAATGTTGGTAATACACGGTTGTGTAAGTGTGTTGACGTCGGGTTGGCAACCAATGCAACCAGCACAGGGGAGGGGGGATATAGTGGGGAGGGGTTATTTAATCGCACGCTTGAAATGGTGAGCCTATTAAGTCCCATTGGATTGCCAATTATGGCAACTGGGGGTATTTCACAACCCCATCATGTAGAAGCTTTAATTGATCACGGGGCCACATTGTTAGGAATGGCAACCGCGTTAATTGAAAACCCATATGGCGTTCCGATTATCAATCATCGTTTATCACTTCAATCCAAGCGAATGTTATAAATGAGCTGGCTCCATTGGGTGGCCCTCTCCAATCTTGTACTCTCAACGTTGGTGGGTATTTTGTTTCTTCAGTCCACCCAATATCGATTGTTTTGCTTCACTAATTTTTCAGTCGGATTATGGAGCTTGTTTTATTTTTTGTGGCAATGGCAGTGGGGGCATCCGTGGAGTATGGTGACGGCTAGCCTCATGCAGTCATCCGCCACATTGATTCCTTATTTTTATGCCATGTCGTCGTTGCAAATGGCCCATGTATCGATTAGCCATCGGAATCGCTGGTGGTTATTGAATACCATGGGGTTGTGCTTATTAATGGCGGGAGCATGGACGCCTTGGATGATTCGGGGATATTGGCCGACCTCGTTCGGGCTTTGGCCTATGGCTGGTCCTTTGTTTGCCGTGTATATCCTCTATTTTTTTTTGAATGTGGGTATTGGCAATTGGGGAATGTGGAAACGCTATCAACGCACAAAACGATGGGTAGATGCTGGGATATTAGGGATGTTTACGTTGGGCTTTTTGGGTGGGGCAACTAATTTTCCGTTGTGGTATCACCTCTCGATACCACCATATGGAATGTGGATGGTACCGATTTATTGTGTGTTTGTTACATGGGCCGTTTTAAAATATGACATGGTTGATATTGTCCTTGTGGTTGGGCGTGGGTTGTCTTGGGCGATCGCAACGGCGTTAACGGGCAGTGCCTTTGTAATAGGCATGTGGGGCTTAGAAAGGGTATTTGGGGTTAGTCAGGTTTGGATGGGGGTGCCGTTGGTGATTGGGTTGGCCATGATTTTTTCAAGGCTTCGATTGTTAATTCAAACGGATGTAGAAAAAAAGTTTTTTCGAGGTAGGCATGGGTTTAAGGCAGTTAGTCTATCACTGCTGAAACACATGGAGGGGGTTCGGAGTATGGCAATGCTACAGACCCAAATACAGCAATTTCTAACCAACGAATTGGAAATGGGTGGTGTGGATTGGGTAATATCCCCAGAATGGCAGGTGGATTTTTTGATGAAATGGGTGCCCAATGGCCCCTTTGAATGGAATGATGAGATTAGAGCCTCAGTATTGGCCTGTTGTTCGTCACGGGGGGTTGTATTGGTGGGTTCCGAGGGAGGGGCATGGCTTCGCCAGTTGGGAAAATTAGCTTGCATTCCGTTTTGGCTGGAAAACCAGCTAGTGGGGGTGGCTTTGGTGGCACCCAAGTTAACCCATCTTGGCATGACGGCTGAGGATCAGGCATTATTGGAATTGATCGCTCAGCAGGGCTCTTTGGCTGTGGAGCGAATTCGCCAGTGGGCGATTCAGACTGAGGTCGCATTGGCCCATCATTTTCAGGGTGAATTATTGCCCCAGTCGGTTTGGATTCCTCGCTTTCAAGTGGCCGTTACCTGTCGTTCATTAGATGACGTGGGCGGTGATTATTATGATGTGATTCAAACGACCCAAGGCCACTGGGTATTTTTAGGGGATGTGATGGGGCATGGTATGGGGTCTGCAATGGTAATGGTCATGTTACAAAGCACCATTTATACCTTGGTAAAATCTATTCATTCGGCGTCTCCCGCTGATTTATTGGCAAGAGTGGATCAGGTTTTGTCGAATAATATCTCACGCTTAAGCGAACAAAAGAGTGTTAGTGTAATGGCCTTATTTACTCCCGATCAACGTCGATTTGTGGTAGCTGGACATCATTGCAATGTATATTGGTACCAACACCTGCGACATGAGGTTACCATTATTCCGGTTGACCAGTTAGCATCTCCAATGGGAATGGGGGAGGTGGGTGTTGGGGCAAGGGATTATTCATTTGAAATGAACGCATTGGATGTGTTATTACTGATTACCGATGGTATCGTCGATGCCTTTAGGGATGGGGTTAACATGCAAGATCCTTTTGGTGAAAACCGAATGATTGAGATCCTTATTCAACATGCTCATCACAATGCCACCCAGATAAAAGATGTATTGTTAGAAACATTAAACGAATTTACCAATTATCGGCAACAGGATGACATGACCGTAATGGTCATCAAATCGGTGGAATCATAGGTACTTGGAATCGGAATGGGGTTGCTGAGCAGAACCCAGGTTGCTGGTTTATACCTGCCAAAGTTCCTGCTCCCATGCTATAGTCAACCTTTAAATTGAAATGAGTAGGTGACGCATGATGCAAAATCGTAGACCCGTAACGGTAACAACATTAAATAATGGTTTAACGGTTGCCTTGATCTATGACCCAAATACCCCCATTGTATCGGCAAAAACCATTGTTAAAGCAGGTTCCATGACGGAAGGGGCTCACTTGGGGAAGGGGCTATCCCATTTTTTGGAACACTTAGTGGCTGGGGGGGCGACCAATATGCGATCCGAAACTGATTATCAGCATTTGGTTCACCAAATGGGTGGGGCCTACAATGCGTATACGACCCTCGATCACACCTGTTATTACATTACCACTTCCCCTGCGCATACCCAGCTTGCCATTCAGGTTATAGCAGAATGGGTGGGGCATCATGCATTTAATGCCACGGAGTTTAATCGAGAAAAAGAGGTTATTACCCGAGAAATTGAAAAAGGAAATGCGGAATTGGGTCGTGTATTTTATCAGTTGTGTCAATCCAACTTCTTTAATATTCACCCTTGTCGCTATCCAATTATTGGGGTCTTAGATTCATTTTTATCCACCACCCTAGATGACTTGTCAACGTATTATCAGCAACAGTATACGGCGTCTAACATGATTGCCATTGTGGGAAGTCCCTACCCATCAGAGCAGGTGATGCCATGGGTTGAATCTGCGTATGACAACATGCCATCATTGGCACCCCCGGCTGGGGTTGGTGTGCTGGACTATCCACCCACTACATCCCGATTTAAAAGTCGATCTTGGGATTGTCAAAATGCCCATTTAAATTTGCGTTTTGCAACGGTACCATTGCACCATGATGATGCCCATGCCTTGGATTTATTATCAACGATTTTAACCAACGGCATGGCATCCATTTTATATCGAACGGTGGTTGAGGAATCCCAACTTGCCTATTCTATTTTTTCATCGTCTTTGACCCCTCATTATACATCTGGTTATTTTGATTTTCAGTTGGAACTGGAACCGAAAGATATAACAGCGGTGACCCAGTTAATTCAAACCGAACTGTCACATTTATCGAAGAGTGTGACCCAAATCCAACTTGATACCGCCAAACAACAGCGGCGGGCTGAAGAGGCGTTATCTGTGACGACGATTGATGATGAAGTGTCTCGGGTGGGCATGGGCTTGTTGGTAGCGGGGAACCCTTATTTTTCACTCGATTATGAAGATGGCTATCAATCGGTGACACTGGAGCAGGTGTTGGCGGTGGCCAATCGCTATTTGAATCCAAAACGAATGGTAACCACCAGCTTAATTCCCCGGAATGCGACCATTCCATCAGAGATTATCACCTCCCCGTCTCAGTCCCCCCATCGGTTTTATACCTTTCCGAATGGGGTTCGGGTGGTGGGAATGCCCGATCCCTCGTCGACAAGAGCCAGTGTTAAATGTTTTATTAAAGCGGGGATTCGGGCAGAAAACCCCAATAATAATGGGATTGGATCGGTGGTTGCTGATTTAATCGGCCAACGTTGTGAGGGATGGGTCAAGTCAGATTTGGTTTCATTTTTTGAATCCCGAGGGGCTTTATTTGCGGCCAGTCATGGCAAACATTCTTTGGCGGTTACCTTACATTGTTTGCCGGATACCCTCACTGACTTATTGCCTGTTGCGATGCAGTCCGTGTTATATCCCACATTTCATCCGGATGATCTTGCGTTAAGTATGAAGCAAAGTATGAATCTGATTCAATCTCGTCCCGATGACTGGTATCGGCATGGGTTAATTCAATTCCGCCGTCATTTTTTTGGTCAGCATCCCTACGCCATGCCGGAATTGGGTGAAGAATCCAGCGTGGGGCGACTGACATTGTCGGCCTGTACCGACTGGTGGAATTCCATGCTGGACCCTCGATCGATCGTGGTGGCTGTAAGTGGGCATGTTGATTGGGATCGGGTGATCGATCAATTGGGGGAGACGTTGGGTCGCTTAGAGCCACCCCTGACTCCATGGGACTATCCATTGGTTGCACCCAATTATCCCAAGCAGCCCTTGTCGGGTGAGATTCATCATGATGTGGCAGCTTGCATGACGGTGTACCCTGGTACAACCCTTTCGGATATAGAAGGGGGGAGTGAATTGGATGCGGTGATAGCGGCCTTAACGGGGTATCATTATCCTGGGGGATTATTGCATTATGCATTGCGTGGAGAGGGGTTGGTGTATATGGTTCATGGCACCCAGTTTTTGGGCTTGGATGCGGGGTATATGATGGTATGTGCTTTAACATCCGATGAGCAACAATCCCGTGTGATTGAATTAATTGATGAGAATGTTCAGTTGCTTAAAACCAAGCCATTGCCATCTGAAACGGTGTCTGAAGTGGTGGCCCAATTGCAATTTGTGGGTCGTGAACGGCGGGCTGATACGGCCGCTTTTGTTAGCGAAATGGCAATCGATGAATTATTGGGTCTGGGTTACGATCGGTATGCCAAAACAGATGCACTCATTAGCAAAGTAACGGCGGACTCGATTTGTGAGTGGTCACAAAAATGGCTCAACTCTCCCCTTCATTACACATTTAATCGAAAAAAAACGATGTAATCGGTTTGGAACCCGTCATTTGAGCTGGGGACGTCTTTAAAAAGAGGGGTGAGCACAAATTCGCCAAGGGTTGGGGGTGCTTTGCGATGATGGCAAGATCGCTCATCTTTCTTTTTTTCTTTTCGAATAGCATGCTTTTTGGTAACATAGGGTGCCTTTCTATATTAGGTCGATACATTGAGTCGGCCAGAACAAAATTTCTAAAAGAAGGAATCCCATGGCATCAGAAGATAACGTTTCATTATATGTTTTTCCGAAATGGGTTAATCGGTTGCCCATCTTTTTCTTGCTCGGTGGCGGGGGCTTGTTTGTACTAATTGTGTTTGTTTTTTGGTATTGGTTTAGCCCCAAACATTTGGAGGTTGGGTATATGCCCAAGCAACCCATTCCCTATAGTCACCGGTTGCATGTTTCCGAGTTGGGTTTGGATTGTCGGTATTGCCACACCAATGTTGAGACGGCCGCTCATTCAAATGTTCCATCTAGCGAAACATGTCTAAATTGTCACAATCAAATTAAGGTTGATAGTCCCCATATTAAAAAGATCAAGCAAAGCGCCGTGACGGGGGTTCCCATTCAATGGGTGAAGGTTCATAAATTACCTGATTATGCTTATTTTAATCATTCTCGTCATATTAATGCGGGCATTTCATGTGTGAGTTGTCATGGCAGGGTTGATCAGATGGAGGTCGTTCATCAGGCCAAGCCGTTGAGTATGAGTTGGTGTTTGGAGTGTCATCGAGCCCCAGAACAACACCTTAGACCTAAAAAGTATGTGTTTAAGTTGGATTGGAAGTCACCCAATCAAGTGGAAATGGGTCGTCAAATCAAGGAGGCGAATTCAATTCGACCAGGAGAGGATTGTAGCACATGTCATCGTTAGAGCAGTCATTGTGGCGTAGTATTGAGGAGCGTGAAGGGGATCCTTCGGTTCAGCCAATGGTGGATCGGGAGTTTTCAGAGGGGGCATCTGTATTGGAAGATGAGGTGTCGCGTCGCACATTTTTAAAAATGATGGGCGCCTCCCTTGCTTTGGCTGGGGTGGCGGGATGCAGTCCGATTCGTAAACCCAAGCAATTCATTCAGCCGTATGCGATTGCCCCAGACGGGCTGATTCCTGGCGAGCACATTCATTATGCAACGGCTATGTCGTTGGGGCATCATGTAATGGGGGTGTTGCTTGAAAGTCATGAAGGGCGACCCACTAAACTAGAGGGAAATCCGCTTCATCCATCTTCGGTTGGTGGGGCGTCGGTATGGCATCAAGCATCGGTCCTGGAATTATACGATCCTGACCGATTGCAGCATCCCTTGCGTCGCCATCAAGCTGCCACGACCGATCTGTTTTTGGGCTGGTTGGGTAAGCGGTTGGCTGAGGCTGATCAAACACAAGGTAAGTCAGTTTTGATTTTGGCTGAGGCACTGGCTTCCCCAACGGCTCATCGCTTATTGTCTCAATTTCAAGTTCGTTTCCCCCAAGCAATGGTGGTGATGTCTGATCCGTTTGGTTTAGATCACCAAGCGGCTGCATTGCAGTTGGTTACGGGGTCTTCTTTGTTACCTTTGCCCCATTACGAGCAGTTGGATTGTGTGGTATCCATCGGGGCTGACTTTTTAGGAGCAGATCCCGAATCGGTGCGATCGGCCCGTCAATTTGCAGCACGTCGCCAGCCCGAACATCATCGTGGGTTGAATCGCTTGTATGTGGTAGAGTCTCATTATTCTTTAACTGGAACCAAGGCCGATCACCGGTATCGATTAAAACCCAGTGATGTTGGGTATGCGGTGGTACAAATTGCCCGTGCGGTGGTAGCCAAAGTGGGTAATCGGGCGTTGTTGTCGGATGCTTTGGCTGGGTGGCCGGTTAAAACGGTATTGCCAGTGGCGGTGGTTAAAGCCATTGTAGCCGATTTGTTGGCCCCTGGGCGTGTGGGAGGGCTGGTTGTTGGGGCCCAACAGCCAGCCTTTGTTCATGCATTGGCCTATGCCATTAATTCGGTGTTGGGTTCCAATGGGTCGGGAATTTCATATTATCGTTTTCCTTCCGCTGAATTTGCGGTTGCCAATTCCATTCAATGGGGAGAAGCAGGCTTACAACAGGCCACAAAAGCCATGATGTCGGGAGGTATTACCACTGCCATTGTGATAGGCGGGAATCCGGTTTATAACGCGCCGGGTAATCTTGCGGTGAAAGAGGCCTTGCAAAAGGTGCCTCATTCGGTTCATTTGACCCAATTTAAAAATGAAACATCGATGGCATGTGAATGGGTCGTTCCAAGGTCACATTATTTAGAATCATGGGGAGATGCCAAGGGTGTTGATAACTCGGTGGCCATTGTGCAACCTTTGATTGAGCCATTGGGCAAATCATTGAGTGACGTGGCTTTTTTGGGTGCCATGGTGATGGGAGATGGGGTTCCCTCGGATCGAGATTTGGTTCGCGCTACTTACAAAGGGGCTGGTTCTGATTCGGATACCGTGTGGCAAAAATGGTTAAGGGATGGCATTGTCTCAATTGGCACCCCTACCGATCCACCGCTCCCGCAGTCCTTTCCATTTACACCCCCAAAGGCAACAAAAGCAGGGTTGGAATTGGTGTTTTATCCTGATTACAAGGTATGGGATGGCCGGTTTTCAAATAATGGATGGTTACAGGAGTTGCCCGATCCCATTTCAAAATTAACTTGGGATAATGCGGCCATGGTTAGTCATGCCACGGCTCAATTATTGGGCATTAAAACGGGTGACATGGTTCGGATATCAGCATTGGGGCGATCCATCGATACGGTGGTGATGATTCAGCCGGGTGCCGCTGATGGGTGTATCGGATTAATAGGGGGGTACGGTCGATCGGTGGATGGGCGGATTGGCCAAGGGCGGGGCTTTAATGTGTTCCCGTTGAGGCAGTCTGGGATGACGTATGTGGCGGGGGCAACCGTTTCTAACTTGGGTCGGACGTATGTGTTGGCGACGACGCAACAACATGGGTCCATGGAATCTAGGGATTTGGTAAAACATGTTTCGGTTAGCGAGTGGAAGGACAACCCTCATTTTGCACATAAAGAACATGCCTTTCCCATGGTATCATCTTGGAAAGAAATTGCGTATGACGAGGGTAATCAATGGGGCCTATCGATCGATTTAAGCAAATGTACCGGGTGTAATGCGTGTTTAATCGCTTGTCAGGCTGAAAATAACATCCCGATTGTAGGTAAAGACCAGGTTGCCAATGGTCGAGAGATGCACTGGATTCGTTTGGATCGTTATTTTGAGGGATCGGTTGAAGATCCTGAGGTTCGGCACCAACCCATGACGTGTTTGCAATGTGAAAACGCGCCTTGTGAGCAAGTATGCCCTGTTAGTGCAACGGTTCATAGTCAAGAAGGTTTGAATGATATGGTATACAATCGTTGTATTGGTACCAAATATTGTTCTAATAATTGCCCGGTAAAGGTAAGGCGGTTTAATTTCTTGGATTATCATCAGCGCAATCCTCAGTCAGTCGCTAAAAATCGTCAGCATTTATTTGATTACATGAGGGAGCCAGACCCATCCATTCAGAAGCAGTTTAATCCTGAGGTAACAGTTCGAATGCGTGGCGTTATGGAAAAATGCACCTATTGTGTTCAACGTATTTCAAAGGGGCGTATTCGTGCTAAAAATGAGTCTCGCGAATTGATGGATGGTGAGATTAAGACGGCGTGTATGCAAACCTGCCCAGCTGACGCAATTGTGTTTGGGGATATTCGCAACCCAGATAGTCGTGTGGCCAAGCAGAAAAAGAATCGTCGAAATTACGCCATTTTAGAGGAGTTGCACTTAAAAGCACGTACCACTTATTTGGCGTCCATTACAAATCCAAGCCCAGACTTAGTGAAGGAGTCCTAATGATATGAGCGTGATAGTAGAGGATCCATCGGTAAGAACCCCATTGGTATTAGGGGGACATACGTTTGAGTCGGTATCAGATGCCGTGTGTGCGCCCGTTGAGCAAAAAGCCCCCAAGTGGTGGATAGCTTCTTTTGCGGTGGCTGTGTCTTTGTTGTCTTTAATGTTGGCTATGTTGGGCAAATTGGTGTGGACGGGTGTGGGTGTTTGGGGGTTAAACAATCCGGTTATGTGGGGATGGGATTTGGTTGGTTTTGTATTTTGGGTGGGAATTGGGCATGCGGGCACCCTTATATCGGCCATCTTATTTCTATTCCGTCAAAAATGGCGCACTTCAATTAATCGATTTGCGGAAGCCATGACCATATTTGCGGTGATGTGTGCGGGTATTTATATCGCCTTCCACGTTGGGCGTGTATGGGTTGCGTATTATTTGTTCCCCATTCCAAATTCAATGGCCATGTGGGTTAATTTTCGAAGCCCATTAATGTGGGACGTCTTTGCTGTTTCAACTTATTTCACTATTTCTTTACTGTTTTGGTATGTGGGCTTAATTCCCGATTTAGCAACCTTGCGAGACCGTGCGGTTACCAAAACCCGTAAAATTTGGTACGGTATTTTTGCCATGGGGTGGCGTGGGGCCAACCGACATTGGCAGCATTATGAGCGTGCATATTTAATATTGGCAGCCCTTTCAACCCCATTGGTATTGTCGGTACATTCAATTGTTAGTTTTGATTTTGCGGTCTCGCAATTACCTGGCTGGCATACCACTATTTTCCCGCCTTATTTTGTAGCGGGTGCTATTTTTTCTGGCTTTGCTATGGTGGTTACGTTGATGGTAATTGCCCGAAAGTTGTTTAAGCTTGAGTCATTTATGACCATGCATCACCTTGAAACCATGAATAAAATTATTTTGGCTACGGGTACCATGGTGGGGTATGCGTATGGAATGGAGTTTTTTATTGCGTGGTACTCGGGTAATCCGTATGAAGGGTTTGCCTTTGTAAATCGTGCTTTTGGTCCGTATGCGTGGGCTTATTGGACCATGATTAGTTGCAACGTTATTTTTCCTCAACTATTTTGGTTTAAAAAGATTCGACGCAGTATTCCAGCCATGTTTGTCATTTCAATTATTGTGAATATAGGGATGTGGTTTGAACGATTTGTTATTACTGCTACTTCCCTGCATCGCGATTTTTTACCATCCTCTTGGTTTTATTACAGCCCCACTTGGGTTGAGGTCTGTCAATTTATTGGTAGCTTCGGTTTGTTTTTGACATTCTTCTTGTTGTTTTTAAAATATTTGCCTGCGATTGCCATTTCTGAAGTGAAGGGGGTCATGCCAGAAGCGGATCCTCATCATCATAACGGAGGTGTGCATTAGATATGAATTCAAATCAGCCCATAGGATTGTTAGCAGAATTTTTGTCTCCGGCTGCAGTTTTAAAAGCGGCCGAGACCTTGCGAGATGCAGGGTATCGTCAGTTTGAGGTGTATAGTCCGTTTCCGATTCATGGCATGGACGATGCGATGGGAATCAAGGATTCCGTTTTGGGATGGATTGTGGTGACCTGTGGTGCCATTGGTTTATCCTCTGCTTTATTATTGCAATGGTGGGTGTCTGTTGTGGCCTACCCCATTGT
>SXXA01000035.1 GCA_005791325.1 Actinomycetota bacterium
CCGAGATTGACCCTATTTGTGCGTTGCAGGCGGCGATGGAGGGGTTTGAGGTAACAACTGTTGAGTCTACTTTGTCGCGAGCTGATATTTTTGTGACCGCTACGGGTAATCGCGATGTCATTACGGTTGATCATATGCGGGCTATGAAAGATCAAGCCATTGTGTGTAACATTGGTCACTTTGATAATGAAATTCAGGTCGATGCATTACAAAATGTGGCAACCCGACTTACCATTAAGCCACAAGTTGATCGGTATGAGTTTGCGGATGGTCGTGTCATTTATTTGTTGGCAGAGGGCAGGTTGGTTAATTTGGGTTGTGCGAATGGACACCCATCATTTGTGATGAGTACCTCATTTACCAATCAAGTATTGGCGCAAATTAAGTTGTGGACCGAAACCCATCCGATTGGGGTAGAAACGTTGCCCAAAGCATTAGATGAAGAGGTGGCTCGATTGCATTTGGGGCAATTGGGGGTTCAATTAACCGTCCTTACACCAGATCAGGCTGCGTATATCGGGGTGGAAGCGAAAGGCCCCTACAAGCCAACTCATTATCGGTATTAGCCTTTGGGGCAATCCATGAAAATAGTAGTGGGTTTGGGTAATGTAGGGGGGGCTTATGATGGAACGAGGCACAATATTGGATTTTGGGTAGTGGATTCACTGGCCAAGGTATATTCAGACTTGCCTAGTTGGGATAAGCGGTATCGGGCACTTTGGATGCGCTGTCGAATTCAAGATCAGCCTATCGGGGTACTCAAGCCTACCACCTATATGAATCGATCGGGTGAGGCTGTATTGTCTGCCATGACAGCTTTACGCATACCAGCACGTTCTTTTTTAATTATTTACGACGATTTTGATTTGCCTTTGGGAACGATTCGGTATCGCGAATCTGGATCTGGTGGAAGTCATAACGGAATGAGATCTGTTGTGAATCAGTTAGGGATTTCTATTCCTCGTTTGCGAATTGGGATTGGCCCTAAGCCAGCTGGGGATGACACCAGTCAATTTGTATTAACTCGTTTTACAACAGAAGAAATGGATGCTTTGGATCAACAACTGCCACTGATTCAAGAGCGTATTTTTAATTGGATCACCAATGATCATAACTAGCTGGTTTTTGTGACATTTTTTTGCTATATTTAAAAAATTATTATTTTTATCTCTTATTAAAGGTTTAACACCATGTGGATTCGTTTATCTAACTTAAATCTAACTCGTAGTTCAGTCTTTAGAACAATAACATTTCCGACTCGTAACACAATCCAAGTTACCGGTCCTCTTCCCGGTCCTCACGTTGCCTTACAACATCTAGCACCCTCTCCTTTCGTGCCTTTTAGTGTCGATCCATTTTCTGGGACTAACTCAGGAAGCCTAGTGAATACCACTGTTCCTGCTAGTTTGCGTTTCGCTACAGGCTCAAATCCTTCTCCTACCGGTGGTGCGCGTAGGCGTGTCAATCAAGACCCAAGTAATTCTCCTACAAATGTTTCTCCTGCAAATCCTCCTCCTATGGGGCAATCCCAATTATCTTCGTCTTCTCCTATCGGTGCTGCGCTTACGAGTTTCATGCCAACAAGTTACCGTCGTGGAGTAACTCCTTCTGTGTTTGTAAAGTGTCAGCCTGTTCTTAGAGCTATTAGAAAAGAATTTATGCCCCCCCAAGTACAGAATTCTGGTTCAATTGTGATAAACCTTCTTAGAGGGATTCTTTCGGGGGCTCAAGAAGAAAGTAAGTCGGAAGTGGAACGTACGGAAGCGCAACGTGAGCGTGATAAGCATTATACGAGTACATTTCTTGACTACATGAATAGCCTTGATGATTATGAAAAAAAAGTTGCGGCTTCGGTCATACTTAATGAATGTGATCCAATTCGTATTAGACTTAGCCAGTTTCAAGATTTATCGTCGGACCCTACTCATCGCGAACATATGGTTAAAATCATTCAATTCTGTAAAGAACAGTTGCCTGAAATTAGAGAATATCAGGAATCATCTGCAAAACTTATATCGCTTTATTTGATCAGTTATTCTGACCTTAAAAGTACAGAGGATTCGGAGATTCTTAATAGGCATAATAAAACAAAGGAAGTTTTAGTTAATTCATTATTTTCTGATATTAAAAATTCGTTTTTTCCATTGCGGGTAACTTCTAAGGGCCTAAAGGAGAGTCATAAAGACGAGCATAGGAAAGGGCTAGACTTTATTCAACGCATGAATCAGGTGCCGAGATTCCCCTCGGAAGAAAAAAATGCATTAAAGAAAGAGATTAAAGATACTTTACTTGAATTTGCTGAGCAACAATTGAACGATGCTGTTGCCAATGAACCGGAGGATTTAAAAGAACTTTTACGACAACATGTTACAGACACCTTGAGAGCTCTTGGTGATAAACTTGATAAAGAGCTATTTTCTGACCAACTCTGTCTAAGCCCTTTTTATACTAGTGAACCTATCGATTTCTCTGATTTATATCAAGCACAAAATGATATAACAATGCAACAGCTCGATGAGATTGAAAAGATGAGATTGAAAAGCAGCGGGGTTCATAGTTGGTGGTTTTATTTAGGTATGGGTTAGAGAATGACGGAAGCCTACGAATAGCGAAATAAAATGGGCACGTAATTTGATTCTGCCCGATTCCGCCAGTTCAGATATTTCAGAACCTGATATCATTGTTTATTCTTATCATCATCGTTTATAAAGCACCAGTAAAAAGTCGTTGTTTAAATAACCATGTTGCAAGGTAACAAAGGGTGTGAGAGAGAATCCCCATCCCATGGCTTTTTGTGGCGATATGTATTTCAATTTGGATATTTGATTAGAAATAGGGGTATGACTCGATAAAAACGTTATACACACTGCAATTTCAACTTGTTCTAACCAGTGAGCCATCCATCTTGATAAGGTGACCCAATAGCAAGGAATATCATGATTGGCCAAGCCAATGGCTGTAATAATATCCACTGGTTCATGATAATCCGATGCGTACCCCACACCAAAGTTCCCCTCTGGGAAACGCATTTTTGCACACTCAATCATTCTAGAACTACTATCAATCCCTTTATACTGAGTTTGAATTTGATTTTTTTTCAAAAAACCGTACCATTCCCCATCCCCACATCCAATATCCAATAAAGTGGTATGCTGTAATGGGACACTCGTGGTAACTGCCTCGTATCGAGCCAATTGAGATGATCGACTGGCCCATCCACATCGTTGGTACGATTCCTTATACTCAAGCGCCCATTGGTTATAATCAGGCCACGCAGGTACGCTACATAAACTCATCGGTGTCGATTGGCTAATAATAACTCCAAAATTTGAACGGCATTTAATGCCGCTCCCTTTCGCAAATTGTCACCCACACACCAAAAGCACAACCCATTCTCTTGAGACAAATCCACCCGAATCCGCCCAACTGCCACCTCATCCTTACCGGATAGCGCCCGTGGTGTGGGGTATACTTGTTGGCTAGGGTCGTCCATCACCACCACGCCAGGGGCTAACTCCAATACCCGGCGGGCCTCTGTTACAGAGATCGGTTGATCGGTTTGGATGCTCACCGCCTCACTGTGGCTAATAAAAACGGGGACCCGTACTGCCGTTGCCGCAACTGGTAAAGTGGGGCATCCTAATATTTTTCGCGTTTCGTTGGTCACTTTCATCTCTTCTTTGGTGTAGCCATTGTCTAAAAATGAATCAATTTGTGGAATCAAATTAAATGCAATGGGGTGGCTAAATACACTCGGCTCTTGGGTAACCCCATTTAAATTTGAACGGGACTGTGATTCCAGTTCTTGCAAGGCGGATTTGCCTGCCCCCGATACCGATTGATACGTGGCGACAGACACTCGTTTTAATCCCGCTGCTTTTAAGAGTGGGTTTAATACCACCACCAATTGGGCGGTTGAACAGTTGGGGTTGGCAATAATACCCGTATGAGCATGAACCGCATCTGGATTGACTTCGGGTACCACCAATGGAACCGAAGGATCTAATCTAAAATACGAACTATTATCAATCACCACACAGCCCTTCGATGCCGCAACAGGCGCGTATTGAGCTGCAATGGCGCCCCCCGCTGAAAATAGGGCATAATCGACACCGTCAAACGATGAATCATCCAGTGTGGACACAGTTAGGGTATCATTTCCAAATGGAATTTGACTACCGCTAGATCGTTCGGAGGCCAACGCCACAACAGTTGTCATTCCAGCAGGCTGTCGCTCCGCTAAAATACTCGCCATTTCACGGCCAACAACACCAGTGGCACCAACCACTGCTACTACAATACTCATGATGATCTCCTATTTATTGGGGTGGGCTTAGATGGGGTATTGGCAACGTGGGCCAATACATCATCCAATCGACTAACAAGGCCAATCATGGACGGGGCTTGTCGAATACACAACAATAATCCGGGCATAAACGCCTCACGACTGATGGTATCGTGGCGAATCGTCAAGGTTTGACCCAATTCCCCAAATATCACAGATTGTGAGGCCACAAACCCATCTAAGCGAACCGAATGAATGGGAACCCCATAGTGGCAATCACCCCTACCTGGGCCATCAATGCGATGGGCATTTAATGTAGGATTCCCTTGGTGGAGTTCTTGAGCGGTTTGGATAGCCGTACCCGATGGGGAGTCGGCCTTAAGGGGGTGATGATACTCGATAATCTCAACCGAGGGCATAAAGGATACCAATTCTCGGGCCATTTTCATCATCATGACAGCCCCAATTGCAAAATTAGGAATAATCATGGCCACCCGTTTTTGTGACTGTGCCACTGCGTCTATTTCCGACAGCTGGTCAGATGTAAATCCGGTGGTGCCTACCACGGCATGGCAACCCTGTTTTAAAATGGTGAGTGTATTGGTATAGCCCACGCTGGGGTGGGTAAGATCGACCACCACATCAGGTTGTTGTGAGATAATCGTTGCATCCAAATCATCACCGTTACGTAAGCCACCCACCAGAGTTAGATCAGATTCCGATGAGATGGCGTGTTTGGCGGCTTGGCCCATTTTACCTGTTATTCCATTGATTAAAACCCGTAACTGTTCCATGTGACCTCCTGATTATTGAGACCAAGCTAATAATAATGGCTACTATATCAGATTAAATTAAATATCGGCAAAATGGACATCCATGTTTTACAATTATATTCTGCGGGGTGGTGGACGTCACAACCGCTGCAATTGCCACTCATGCAAGTTTTAGATTACAATATTCGATATACTAATGTAGGGGACAGTATCACACTGGCGGGGTGAAAAAATGTGCTTAAAAACAAAACAATTTCAGAAGTTTCTACCATTATCTCGTTACTTAGGATTGCTATTCCTGTTGCTCTTTCATGTGGTGGGATGTGGCCGAATGTCACGATCCACCAATACCCTGAATGAAACTACCGGTTCAGATTCTGGAACCCCAACCACTCTAACGTTTCAGCAGCCTAGTTATCAAATTGGTCTCAATGACACGTTGAATTTGTTTGGTCAAATGACGGGGGGCACCTTTAAACCAGAATCGGTTGATTTTTACACCAGTGATCCCCATGTTGCATTAGTCGCATCCGACGGCAAGGTAAAACCACAGCAATCAGGTTTTGTTACCATTAAAGCGGTACTACGTTCCAATCGTTCCATTTCAGCCAATGTGACGGTATTGGTATCAAATGTTGCCAGCACATCTTTATCAAGTACGGAGGTGACTGTATTAACCGGTGCCACTCACACGTTGTCTGTTCAAGGGCAATTGACAGCAGAGATCAATTGGATATCCCTTAATCCTTCGATTGCTACCATTCATCCATTGAATGGGCTTGTAACAGCTAAGGCTGTGGGCAAAACGACGGTGGTTGCATTTTTAAAATCAACCAATGAATGGATAGGGGAGTGTGAGGTAACGGTTGAGTCGCGTATAGTGGGTGTAACGATTCCTCAATCCTCGATTACAATTGAGGCGGGCCGAACATTTATGATACCCGTTAGTGTTCAAGTAGCTACAGGGCCATCTGATACGGTTTCTTGGCAATCATCGAACCCTTTGGTGGTATCGCAAACCACAGGGGTGAATATGTTTTTGGCACGAGCGGCGGGTTCAGCAACCGTTACGGCTCGATCCAATACGGATCCCACCAAATTTAGAACGCTGAGCATTACAGTGACATCTCCTTCAGGGTTAGCCATGAGTTTGTATCCGGCCGCAACAGAATTGGTGGTAGGTAGCCAGTTGGGCATTGATGTAGCCGCACCGTTAGGGGCAGTGGTGTCATGGGAATCATCCAATCCTGTGGTGGCGTCGGTGAGTTCCAGTGGGGTGGTGACCGCTTTACAAGCTGGTTCGGCAACCATTACGGCCCAAACCAATGGAATTCCGGTGTTACAAGCCACCAGTGCGATAACCGTTGTATCGGCTATGGTACAAGAGATTACACCGCTTATTAATTCTGTTGAGTTGTCGGCAAGTGAACTGAGAACCCTGCAAGCGAGTGTGTATCCCAGCAATGCTAATCAGGGGTTAACTTGGTCGGTGTGGTCGGGGGCCAGTGTGATAGATGTTTCATCGTCGACGGGTGAGGTGCAGGCCAAAGTGCCTGGTCGGGCAGTTGTTAAATGCCAATCGGTTGTGGATGCGAGCAAATATGCTTTTATTGAGGTGGTAGTCAAGGCCCCACCGGTTACATCAATTGCATTAAATTATACGACGAAAACAATGGCAATGGGGGAGCTTTTATCTTTAGTTGCATCGGTATCTCCAGCATTATCGGACACCCGCCTGAATTGGGAAAGTAGCGATTTTACAGTTGCAGAGGTCAGCAATACGGGTATTATAACGGCCAAACTAGCCGGCACTACAACCATTACAGTTCGCTCTAAATTGTATCCATTAATCTCACAGTCTTGTGTTGTTACTGTTGTTCCGGTACAAATCAATTCGGTTACAATTGGGGCCTCGTCGGTATTAACAAATTCAAATGTAGGACCGGTACCAGTTGGATTTGAAGAAACCTTATCGGCTAGTGTTGGAACAACCCCTGCATCACAACAAAATGTTATTTGGATGTCATCAAATCCCAATGTTGCCCGAATATCAGCATCAGGTCGCTTGGTCATGGTGGGGGCTGGTACAGCTGTTATTACAGCTTATTCGGTTGCCAATCCAACGGTGGTGGGCACGTTGTCAGTTAAGGCAAGCCCTAGTAACAGCGAATCGTATCGAATTGTAAATCGTGCATTATGGGTTCCTGAGGGGGGGCGTTCAAATCAGGCAAGATGGTTTACCGAATCGGAGCGAACCTATTTGCGTGGACTAAATGCTAATCAACCATATACTTGGGAAGGGGATATGACGGTTGATTGGGTATCAGCTGATCCACAATATGTATATTTAGTGATTTATTTTACAGAGAGCCAATCAAATCATTATACGATGTTGACGCAGGTTAAAGGGATTTCTGTTTCTGGTTCAACCGTGGTATCCGTGCAACTTACCAAGTTGTTGCTGGATCCGTTATTTCCACCAATGACGCCTGTGATAGTGGGTAATAGTGGGGTTCGTATGATTGTGGAAATTAGGCGGGGTGTTAGCGGGAGCTTTTTGAATTATTTGCCATTTAATTTGGCAACTCCGTTGCAGCAGTCTATTTTATAATGTTGGGTAATCAGGGTAGCTAACCAATTATGTATATGGAGTGTACAATGATGTGAACGTTGCAAGTAATAAAAAATTATGATTTGATAATAAAATATCTTCAGATTTATAAAAGAC
>SXXA01000002.1 GCA_005791325.1 Actinomycetota bacterium
AAAATCGATCGAACCTCGGAGGTCGATAACACCCGCCCCCCATAGGCAATCGCTTGCTCTAACAAAGAAATGGCATCGCGCATTGAACCCAACCCACGCCTTGCTATCAAATCAAAAACATCCGGCTCAACCGATAACCCTTCAGCCGTTGCAATCTTAGATAATTGAGACACCAATTCATCATGAGACAACGGCCTAAATTGTAAATGCTGACACCGGCTATGAATGGTTGCAGGTACTTTATGTGGCTCCGTAGTAGCCAAAATAAACACCACATGACTGGGTGGCTCCTCAAGGGTTTTAAGTAAAGCGTTAAAAGCGCCCGTACTCAACATGTGAACCTCATCGATAATATACATCCGAAACCGACAATCAACCGATTGAAATACCACTTGCTCAATAATGGATCGTATATGATCCACACCTGTATTGGATGCCGCATCCATTTCAATGACATCCACCGACTGAGCAGAGGTAATGGCTAAACAATTATGGCACGTACCACAAGGTGATACCGTCATACCCTCTTTACAATTCATTGACTTGGCCAAGATGCGAGCCGTGGATGTTTTGCCCGTTCCGCGAGGACCCGAAAACAAATAAGCATGGCCAACCCGATTCGCTTGGATGGCATTACTTAAAATTCGAACAATATGAGATTGCCCACTTAATTCTTCCAGCCGCTGACTACGATATTGTTGATAGAGTGCCATTCTTAAAACCTAAATTTTACACCTGTTAATAATGATGGCGTTAATTTAGTCAAGGTTGGTTGATTAAGCAATGGGGAATTTACCTGATCGGATACACTAAACCGATTTTGAACCGCGATATACCAAAAATGATGGGGTGTCCAAGAGAACTTTAAGCCACTGGACCCAAAGAAAACCTCATCTTTAATAATGGTTCCCGTTGTAATCTGATTAAATTCACTATCCACAAATAACCAAGTGCCCGACCACATTTCCCAATCCACCTTGGCTCGAACCCCCAAGGAAAACAATGGCATCCCAAACCCTCCCTTGGCAATTGTGGTTCGATAATTACCATAGTCGAATTCTTCATCTAACAAGCTCGGGTACAAAGTCATAATCGGGGATTGATTCAATGTTCGATGAGCCAGCCAAGCATTAAAGTTGGCATCATACTGGGTTGCGACAACTGATATTCCACCAAAAAACCCAGGTAACTCAATACGCTTGGTTAACGATAGCAAACCACCCAATCCGGGGGTGGCATTGCCGGATACCGTAGCCACCAACCACTCTGTTGCCAATACAACCCCCCCAATTAATGGGATCCCCCCATATATACCCGCCATACCCATATCAAATCCAGACACCATCCAGTGCGGACGCCCCCCCAACACCAAAATACCCCACTCCGTATCCCCCCCTCCCAAAGCAAAATCCAATACCGCCATGCTATCCGCTTTTGTCATAACATGATTGAACCACATCGCACCCAATCGCCCACCCTGCCATCGCAATGTAACATCCACGCCATCTGACAATACATCTTTAACCAATAAGGAGCGACCCAACCCCCTGCGGCGTTGCATGCCAAGTGTAATATCCCCCACCATACCTTGCCATGGGGTATCAAATTGGGAACGGAGCAGAAAGCGTGGTAATACGTAGGTTGAAGAGGTGGACACCCCAGCCTGAAGGTCAGGCCTTAGAATATGCAATCGCAATTCAGCTCCCAATTGCGAGTTGGCGGTCACCCGAATATACATTTCAGTATCCATCGCACGAGACCATTTTGGGACTTGATCAGCGGATAAAAGATACCGTATATGGCCCATCCCACCTGCTGATAATCGAACCATGGTGGCATCTCCAATCGAAAAGCCTTGGTAAGGCGATAATGAGGGTGCGGCTGAACCCACTGGCGCCCCATTACCAACAAGGGGTCTTGTTTTGGGTGAAACAGTTGGGGCATTTCGACGAACCGACTGAGCCTGCAATGGTTGCATTCCGAATCCTACAAACAAAAATAATCCAATTAAGCTATACCGTCGCATCATCTTATTTCATCACAGGTATCGTAAATTGACCATCCTCTGTTGCCCCAAACCACGCCATCATACCCTTTTTTAGTTGAAATGGGTCAACCTGTAAATTAGATACAAATAAATGATGAGGTCGACCATCCCGATAAGCGGGTTCTCGACTGGGGTGATGTAAATAACGAGATACAGTCTCAAGATTAAACTGGCATAAAAATGTGCCATGGAACAAAACCGCATTACGAATGCGACGCTGGGCATTACCAGATATTTTAAGCCCATTCATGACCAAATCCGATGTGCCACGACAATCAACTTGTAAGCCCAATACATCATGTAACATGTGTTGCATATGACCCATTACCCAATTGGTAACCCCGTGAATGGTAGCCCATTCAGACTGATTACAAATGGAGCCCACCAGAGCGTAACATAAACAACCAGGCCCCACTACCACCGCTCCCCCACCCGAACAGCGACGAATAATGGGCACCCCATCCATATCACAAGCCAGCTGATTAACTTCTTTATCAATACGATTGCCATAACCCACTACCACACCCACATGATTAGGAATCCAGCACCGCAATGTCATGGGCCATTGTTCAGTCGCACAATGGGTTAACAACCACTCATCAACGGCCACATTTTCGGCGACAGTTTCAGCGGTATAATCAAATCCAATCATGTAAACAACCCCAAAAAGGGGATTAATTCAGAATGAATATAGTGGGTATAATCGATCGGTTCATTCGGGGTTTTCAGGGCAATTGGAAGTGGCCCCGATTGGGCATGTACATACTCTATGACACCCGATTGCTGGCGATTTTTTCTGGCTGCAAGCACATGAGGGGGGGTCTTACCCCGTTTGCCAGCCAATCCACGAACACGGTGTCGATAAACCAATTCCGAATCCCATTTACCGGTTTGTAATTCCTTACAAAAAACAGAAAAGGACTCATTTAACGGATCCCCCTTTAATTCAGCCAGCAATAAATGGGCCAACAATCGATGTAAGATCGGCAATGAAAACTGAACCCCATCAGCAAAAGAGAGATGCGATACAGTCTCTCCATCCAAGAAACCGACCCAATCACCCCGAATGGGATCATGAAACAAGTGGCCAAATTCTAGCATTGGCCGAATATCCAATTGAAGGCGATGCTTCCCATGAAGCAAGTATGACCACTCTTGTAAGGCATCCGTGAGTTGCTGGTCATCCCATACACCTGTTGCCTCAACTTCAAACACCATCCAGTCGGTTGAATCATATATACAATGGCCTCCCATACCCCTAGCCTGTTCTACAATCACTCGGTGAGTTTGAGATAATGCGTCCTGCAACTGAGACGAAAATGGATGATGTCGAATGGGGGAAAAAGGGTGACTTGCTAAATAACGCAACTCAGATTCCAATAAATACGCCTCTGACTGCGAGTGATAAAGCCGATTCCACCAGTCGCGGGGATCCGACAACCAACTTAATTGAGCATGAGATTGCTCGATGGGATCAATATCAAATAACAAACACATTTGGGTCACCCAAAACGGCAAGTGAATAATTACCATTTGTCGAGCCACACCAAACCTTGCAAAGCCTGAAAAGGAGGTACTTTTAATTGGTTTGATCCCCATACTAGGACATTCACCCGTGGCCAAAAGTTCACTAGATAAATAATGGCCCAACAATTGTCCAGGAATTAACGCATCCATTAACGTACCCGAAAATGGGGTGGATACCGTTTCAAGTCGGTTTAGAATAGACTGATTTTGAAAGATTCGAGTCACCAACTCTGCATCCCGTAAATTATAGTTACCCAAACTTACTTTATCCTCACGAAACAAGCGTTCAATCTCACGTATTTTGTCAATGCCACCCGATATGGATTTTCCTTCACCCAATAATTGTTTTGAGACAGCTTCCAACGATTGCCCATCTAATGCCACACCCAATCGATTCAAGCATACTGCACCATCTAAAATCAGGCGACCCGGAATAATCGGCAACGCCTTTTTATCAGGCATCAGAA
>SXXA01000036.1 GCA_005791325.1 Actinomycetota bacterium
ACCATGAACTTGGCTGCCATTCCAAATAGTCTCACCGTATCTCGAATTGTTGGGGTTCTAGCCATCCTTTGGATGGCACCCTATCTTACCAACCTATCGGTGGTAATGGTGATTATTCTGTATACCACATTGTGCCTCACCGACTACCTCGACGGGTGGCTTGCTCGTCGTTTTGGCTCGGTATCTGAATTTGGTAATATTATGGATCCCCTTGCCGACAAAA
The DNA here is from genome assembly GCA_005791325.1 of Actinomycetota bacterium. Lineage (GTDB taxonomy): Bacteria > Margulisbacteria > Marinamargulisbacteria > SXXA01 > SXXA01 > SXXA01. The sequence continues at coordinate 224 of SXXA01000036.1, forward strand.
TCCTGATGCTTGTTTTTTTGCCTCTTTTACAAATGCAGGTGATTCACTTTTTTCCTGTTTTTTTGCTGGTCTCTAGGGAGTTTTTGGTAATGGGGTTACGTGTCTTTGCCGCTAAACAGGGTCGCTCACTTGCGGCTGAATGGATGGGGAAAATTAAAACCGCCATTATTTTACCAGTGGCTGGCATTCTTTTTGCTAGAATCCCTGTTCAATCCACCCCATTACCCGTATGGCTGCAACCCGTTGATACACTCCGACAATGGGTTTTTGAGTTGCCTCAACCTATTATTAATGGCCTCATTTTACTGATGGTCGTGGTTACCATTTTATCTCTGATCGATTATGTATTTCGGTACCTTTCCCCCCCCACCACGGAGTTAACCAACCAACGAACTCATTCGGTTCAACTTATTCAAAAAAGCATTAAAATTATACCCAACACGCTGACGCTTGCCAATTTGGGCTGTGGTCTAATGGCCATTATTCAACCGTGGCAAAGTCGCCCGTCCATTGCGGCGGGGTTGGTTTTATTGGGGGTGTATCTGGATGCACTCGACGGTCGCTTGGCCCGTCGTCTGAATGTATTTTCAGAATTCGGTGCGAAATTGGATTCCAAAGCTGATTTTGTGACATTTGGCGTGGCTCCCGCAGTGTTGCTTGGCTATACCTTGTCTAGGGCGATTGGCCATCACGGGCTTTGGATCGGTGTTGCACTGGGGATGACCCATTATGCGGCTGTTCACTTTCGACTTCGTCGATTCGACCAAAAAGGCCACTCAGACTTTTTTGATGGGATGCCATCCCCCACTGGCGCTGCAATTGTGGTGATAGCGACCCAATCCACATGGCTAACGTCGCCTTTTTTACTAATTCCCATTTCTCTGGTGGTATCCGGACTGATGGTGTCGTCTCTACCCTATCCCCACTTAAGCAAGGCCTTGCAACACCCCCTCCTGAATGCCCTTAAAATCCCTGCATTCATTTTCTTTTTTGGTAGCATTGTTGGCTATTTTGTCCAACACCCCTTGTATCCCCCTTATTTTCCCGAAGGATTATTGTTGTGTATTGTGGTCTATATGCTCTCCCCATGGTTTAAACGATCATGAACTTATATTCATCACAACAAACCATTCAAGGTGATTTGTTAACCCCTGTAGCTGTTTTGTTGCGATTAGATGCCCCTGGCACTTTTTTATATGAAAGTGTTGTTGGATCTGAAACTGTGGCCCGCTACTCGATTATTGTGGCTAGCCCACTCATTCAATTTGAGTTGTACCCATCTTATATCAAGATGATTCAAGATGGGGTTCACCAACGCCATGAAGGGAACCCATTGGATTATTTAGCCCATTGGATGGCGAATTTAACGCCTCAGGATTTGTTAGGGGACGGTTTTACAGGGGGGTTGGTGGGGTACTTTCATTGGGATGCCATTTCTTTGTTTGAACCATGTATTCCTTGGCAACATGACAACCTGATTGGGCACCACCTCATTCCGGGAGTGGTGGTTCGATTCGATCATCTTCGTCGTACAATTACCGTGGTGGGCTGGTCGTTTGAGTCGGAAATGATGGCCCAACAGACGGTCCATGATACCCTTAAACGGCTTCATGATCCGATTGGACATCCCGAACTAACCACCTTGGTTTCCCAACCCGTTCAGGCTTCCATGACACAATCCCAATTTGAAGCCATGGTAGTACAGGCCAAATCGCACATTCGGGATGGGGATGTTTTTCAAATGGTGTTGTCCCAATCGTTTGAGGTCACCTCTAACGAATCCCCCCTTGCCGTTTATCGACGATTACGACAAAACAATCCATCGCCTTATATGGTGTATATGAATTGGGGAGATTGGCATATTGTGGGCTCCTCACCTGAAATGCTAACCAAGTTAACCAATGGCAGGGCGATATCACGGCCCATTGCAGGTACGCGACCTCGCAATGCGGCCCACCCTGATCAAGATGCGGACTTAATCGCATCCTTGACGGCTGATGCCAAAGAAGTAGCGGAACATGTGATGCTGGTTGACTTGGCCCGAAATGACCTTGGTAGGGTGTGTCACCACATTAATTGGCAAGATTTGATGAGCATCGACCGATATTCACATGTCCTACACATGGTGAGTACCGTGACGGGGCAACTGAATGAGGGGGTGACTGGATTCGATTTGCTTAAAGCCACGTTTCCGGCGGGAACCTTAAGTGGGGCCCCTAAGTTAAAAGCCATTACACTCATCAACCAAATTGAGCCGGTGAATCGGGGATTGTATGGGGGAATTATTGGGTTAATGTCCTTTCACCAAGATATGGACTGGTGTATTGCCATTCGGTGTGCCACCCATCATCGGGGAACCTATCGCATTCAAGCTGGGGCGGGGATTGTGGCAGATAGTGATCCCATCACGGAATGGCATGAATCTAGGAACAAAGCCCTTGCGGTGATCAAAGCTTGTGGGGGGCATTTATGATTTTAATGATTGATAATTACGATTCATTTACCTATAACTTGGTTCATTATATTCAAGAATTGGGTGGGGATATAACCGTTATTCGAAATGATGAATGGTCGATGGATCAGATTCGACAAGCGGCCCCCTCGCATATTGTTATTTCACCAGGTCCAGGTCACCCCGATTCGGCGGGAATTTCGTTGGCTGTAATAGAGCAATTGGGTCCTAGCATCCCGTTGTTGGGGGTTTGTTTGGGGCATCAGGCCATTGCCCAAGTTTTTGGTGGTGTGGTGACCCATGCCCCCACCTTGGTTCACGGCAAAACGTCCCCCATTCATCATGATGGCACTAGCGTCTTTAAAGGGTTGCCGTCTCCCTTTCATGCCACTCGGTACCATTCATTAATGGCCCAATCCCCATTGCCCGACGGGTTAAGGGTAACTGCCACAACGGAAGATGGGGTGGTGATGGGCTTGTCCCATCGGGTCTATCCCATTGAAGGGGTTCAGTTTCATCCGGAGTCGATTCTAACGGAACATGGTCATGCCATGCTCGCTAATTTTTTGGAGGGGTGTCGTGACCAATCGAATCGTTAGTGGCATTCAACCCACGGGGCGGATGCATTTGGGCAATTGGATGGGAGCGGTTTCGAATTGGGTATCGCTCCAATCCACCCATCAGCCCGTTTTGTTTGTGGCCAATTTGCATGCCTTAACCGGTGCGCCCCAGTTGGCTGAGGATATGCGTTACACCACTCGGCAATTGGTTTATGATTTATTGTCGTGTGGAATCGACCCGAACCGATCGATTTTGTTTTGTCAGTCGGATGTGCCGGCTCATTCTGAATTGCATCTTATATTATCGATGGTAACCCCTATCCCGTGGTTGGAACGGGTGCCTAGTTACAAAGATAAGCGCGATGCATTGGGTGAAGAATGGAATCATTATGGTTTTTTGGGGTATCCTGTGTTGCAAGCAGCCGATATTTTATTGTATCACCCAACGGGGGTACCGGTGGGTAAAGACCAGTTGCCTCATTTGGAATTAACCCGAGAAATTGCCCGGCGATTTAATCATCGGTATGGACCCATTTTATGTGAGCCAGTTGATATGGTAACCGAGACCCCGGTTTTGCCCGGTTTGGATGGCCGAAAAATGTCCAAAAGTTACCAAAATACAATTCCTATAACGGCCACGCAATCAGAGGTTGAAACCTTGGTTAAACGTATGGTGACCGACCCAAATCGGGTTAGAAAAACCGATTGTGGAACGCCGGAACAGTGTCCTGTTTTTGCCTATCATCAGCAGTTCTCTACTCCGGAGGCATGCCAAGATGTGGCCCATGCGTGTCGCACAGCCAGCATCGGGTGTGTGGCGTGTAAAACCCAATGTGCTGCGGCGTTAAATCGCTATTTACATCCCATTCGAGAGAGGGCCCATACGGTTACCAACCAAACCATCGATGAGGTGTTAGCGGCAGGTCGTATTCAGGCCAACCAATTGGCATCTTATACCATGGACAAAGTCAAGCAAGTGATTGGTTTTTCGTGACCCCACTGGTATTTCAAGTTGAAGGGCAGTGGAATGCCCCTTCAATATTGACGTTATTGGCGCAGCTCAGCCAACAAGCCCCTTCCAATACCGTCATTGTGACAGGACATGCTAGCTTGAAACAATGGATGACGGAATGGTTATCTCAACAAGGACCCGTATTACCACAAATTCTAACCCTGTTAGACTTGGGGTTGGTATTGGATCCGGGTACCAGTTCGTTATCCCCGATTCAAATAATACAGTGGCAACATCATACCATGGCCAAATTACGCCCCGCTTATCCGGAGTTGGCCCAATGGTTATCGTATACCAGTGTGTGGTCCCATGCGATGGCCTGGTTGTGGGAGGATCCCCATTCTGTTCATTGGATTCCAGGCATGACCCGTTGTTCATTGGCGCACTTTAAAGAGGTGGCATGTCAGGCATTGGATGAACTGGGATTATTACCCCCTGTTCGGGTTTGGCACCGATTGTCAACGACCTCTTTGGATGAGTATGCGTCTTGGGCCACGGGGAAAACCCTGGTCATTCTGGTGCCACTTCAACTTGATGAGATGCAAACCAAATTAATTCATGCGGTATTGTCGGGTTGTCAGCAAGGGGTGGTCATTGAACAACTGTTACCCCAAGATAGACCGGCCAATCGGTGGGGTGCCACCTCACCGACCGTGATTCCAATGGTGCATTCCCCCCCGCCCCTTGAATGGTGGTATTGTGAAACAGAGCGGGTCCAATCCACCCAATTGGCCCAGTGGTTACAGCAATGGTCGGCCTCCATGTCCTTGGATCAAGTGGGCATTTGTTGCCCCACTGGACAGCGAGAATCATTGGCGGATTCCCTTCGGCAATGGGGGATTCCTGTTCGCATTCCCATGCGCCGTGAATTGAGAGCATCGGTATTAACACACTCTATTTTGGCTCAGTTGAGTTCCCCGAATCCATCCTATGAGACGATGATTAGACAACTGGAAACGGATGGGTGGGATATGGACCGATCGGATGATGAGTTGGTTATTTGGCGTGCATTGTATCGAATTATAAAGGAATCGAAGGTGGGTGGGGAGTTATGGGCAAAGTGGGCAAAAACAGTCATTGTTGATACGTGGGTTGACCTTCCATCTAGCAGGGGAGGGGTTTGGATTACGGATCTGGAAGAGGCGTTACAACTACCCATGTCCCGATGGGTGGTGGTGGGTGCGACTTCGTTGGGATATCCCTACCGTCCCCATCCGTTGGCCCCAACCCGATGGGTTCATCAATTGGCGTCTGTGGCGGATAGAATGGCCCACATTCTAATGCAGTCGGTTGTGGGGACCACGATCATGACCCCGTTTTCACAAGATGGGGTGGCCCAAACGCCATCGCCATTACTGAAGCGCGTGGCTCGAACCCATTTATCAACCATTATTGAGCAGGTGGTTCCATTTGGGGATGACGGGTGTCGATTGGCGTATTGGCAACGGCATGATCGAAATCGATTCATGGGGGCATTATCATCACCGATGGTCTTGGATGCGACGCAATCATCACCTTTGGGGGCATCCCTCCCCACTGCTGGGGGTGTGGAATGGGAGGGGGTGCCACGGTATTCAGCAACCCAATTGCAACGGTATTTGGAATGTCCGCATTGGTACTGGATGAGTTATCATTTACGACTTCGGCCCCATGAGCCGGATGAGCTTGATTTACCGGCGAATGAATCGGGGGTATTGGCCCATCGGGTGATGGAATGGGCGGCACAATACCTTCAGGTATCGCCACGACATTGGGAGGGATTACATGGGGTCATTGAGCAAAAAGCAAAGGGGGAATGGGGTCGCAATCCTCGACAATGGCAGTCGTTTAATCGGTTAATGGGACAACCAGAGCGACCGGGTGGGTTGCGTTTGGCGCTTCAGGACTTAATGGAGTGGACTGAGGTGACGTTGGTGGGTACTGAAACGCGACCGCCGGCAAAAATATTGCCCAATGGGGTTGGTGTTCATGGGGTATTGGATTTGGTGGTCACCGATCATGCAACCCAGTCGCAGGTGGTAGTGGATTACAAAACGGGACGGATGCCCAGCATTACGGATATTCGAGAGCATCATTTTTTGCCAGTGGCGATTTATAGTTGGTTGTTGGGTCGTGGGGATGAGACGGGATGGCCATCCGTGATGTTGTGGCAAATTAAAGCCAAGGAGCAAAAAAAACAATGGGTGTTGGTATCGGCTGCGATTAAAGAGCAGGTGGTGCCGAAGCGTGCCAAGCCGCATGTTGAAACCCCATCGTTTTGGCTTGACTTAGAAAATCGATTGCTGGCGATGGTTGGTGGGATTCAAGAGCAACGCTGGATGCCCAACGATTCTGGGGTGGGGGAACCGGATTGTGATCGGTGTCCGTACCGGTTGGGGTGTCGTTATCGGGATGGTGGAGGGGAGGGTGGTACAAGTGGGTGAATGCCAACCAATCGGCCATAGGTAAGCATCAATTTAGCGAAGTGGGATCCTTTGGGGGTGAGCTGGTACATCGGTTGGGTGAGCGTGCTTGTTGGCGGCATGATTTTGATTAATCCGGCCTGATGCATGTCATTAAATCGATGGGTTCTATGGGCATCTGCGGTCATGATACTTTCAAATTCTTGTGGGGACATGGGCGATTGGTAATATAGTTGAAAGAGTGTGTGATAGGTAACAGAGCGTTCAATAAAAATGGTGGTATAGGTTGCGACCCAATTAACAATACCGATAATGGCGAGTAGTAGGAGTAGTTTATGGCTCATACTATAACGAGGGCCTAGATATATCATGGCGATGCTGCCCAATAATAACGAGATAATGGCCACGGTTTGATAAAGGGGTAGGTGGATGGGTAGCCGGGAGGCGATGGCTTGCAGTAGGGTGTAGCTGGGCAATAATAATATGGCGATAATGGCAAATCGATGTGGCATATGTCTCATTATTGGGTTGGAATACTCAATATGATTGAATCATAGATTGTAAAAATAAAATAGGTCGTGAGTGGGTTGTGCATGACGTGCCCGTGCCCGCCTGAAGGGCGCCACCCTTAAGAATCGCAATTGGATAGGGCCATATTGGTTTGGTGGTTTCAATGGTAATTTGGCCCCTGGTAATGGCATGGATACATAGCCCCCACGCTCAAATTGGATCAGGGGGGTGGCGCCCCACAGCTAACCGGTGGCCGAAGTTTCACATCATCATATTAACGGTGTCAATTATTTTGTTTTACAAATAATAACTAACAAGATATAATATTTTTATTATTCAATAAATGACATAACCATATTCTTTTGGTTGTTTGTATCAATAGGGGGGGCCATTTTGATTACGATGTTAAGTGCTGCGATTACTGGCGTTACGGCGCACCCAGTTACCGTTGAAGTATGTTGTCATCAGGGTATTCCAAGTGATGTGGTAGTGGGTTTGCCAGATATTGTAATTAAAGAAAGTCGTAGTCGTGTCAAAGCCGCCATTCGCCACGCTGGTTATCAGTACCCTGCCAAAGTGGTTACCGTTAATTTGGCCCCTGCTGAACTAAAAAAGGAAGGCCCATTTTTTGATTTGCCTATTGCCTTGGGAATTTTACAAGCCAGTGGTCAAGTGAATGAATCACCCAGAATGTTGGCTGTTGGTGAACTCGCCCTTTCGGGAGAAGTTCGTTCGGTTCGGGGTATTGTATCGGTTGCCCTGATGGCCAAACAATTGGGAATCCTTACTTTGTTAATTCCACAAGCCAATGTGGCTGAAGCCTGTTTGGTATCCGGACTTACATTGGTAGGGGTGCATACGTTACAAGATGCCATTGGGTATATTAATGGAACGTGGTTTCCAAGCAATCCCCCCGCCATTGAATTAACAACACCAGAGGATATAGGTGATTTTTGTGATGTAAGGGGGCAGTGGGCAGCGAAACGGGCTTTGGAAATTGCAGCTGCAGGCGGACACAATATTTTATTGGTGGGTCCACCGGGCATTGGCAAAACCATGTTATTAAAACGAATTCCAAGTGTGTTGCCTCCCATGTCGGATCAAGAGGTGCTGGAATCGATTCAAATTCAAGCATTACATCGCAGCAAAAAGCCGATATTTAGCCGGTTTAGGCCCTTTCGCTCCCCCCATCATACCATTAGCTTTGCTGGGTTAGTTGGTGGGGGTAGTATTCCAGTACCTGGTGAAATTAGCTTAGCTCACCACGGTGTTTTATTTTTAGATGAATTACCCGAATTTCCAAAACCAATTTTAGAATTATTGAGGCAACCACTTGAAGATCAAACCATATCCGTGAATCGGGCGGCTGGTGCCGTGGTATTTCCGGCCAACTTTATGTTGGTCGTCGCCATGAATCCGTGTCCATGTGGGTATTTGGGGGATCCTAGCATTCGATGTCGATGTTCACAGCGAGATATTGCCCGATACCAAGCTCGATTATCCGGCCCATTATTAGATCGAATTGATTTGATGATTGAAGTGGCCCGCCCCAGTGGGCATGAATGGGCCACACCTGATTTGCCTGGTTCTGAATTGGCTTCAAGTGCCATTCGGGACCGGGTTGAAAAAGCCAGGTTTCTTCAAGTGCAACGAGGACATTTAAATGCCAGATTATCCTCCCGTTTGTTACTAAAACTGCCCATTGAAGATAGCGCCAATCAATTGCTGGTTTCATTAATGAGTCGGGGTTTATTAAATGGTCGACGACACGATAAAGCCTTAAGAATTGCCCAAACCATTGTCGACTTGGAAGGTGGATCCATGATAACCGCCCAACATTTGGGGGAAGCATTGGGATACCGATTCAAATTTTTCGAATAAAATGCCATTTAAAGCAGTGATTTGCAGTATGGGGAACGGTCTCCAACCGCCCATTAAAAAATAAGGGGCCTCACGATTTTGGCATTGAACGATCGCTGTCAGACGAGTAACCATTATAAACGGCGCACCAAAAAGGGGGCACATGATGTTATATTTAATTGATTATTTTTATTTGTTGGCGTCAAAAAAAACGGATTTGCGTGAGCCTTGGGTATATTGTATAAACACTTTTTTAGTGTTATACTATGCGATTTTTTGTTTAAAAAGCTTACGTTTTTTTGTTTTTTTCGTGTATGTCGAGTGTGTGATATTGGCAAGCTTGAATCGATTTTTAAGTTAAACTAGTGGTAGGGATGGAGCTAAGTATTTAGCGTCATAATGAGTCATCCCTCAAAAAGGAAATATGTGAGATGGGCATTGATTCATTGGATAAAAAAAACGGGCAACCACGCCGTTTATACAAGATAGGGCAGGTCACCAAATTACTTGGCATTACATCGCGAACCATTCGATATTATGACAACAGTGGTTTGTTGCCTCATGTTAAACGATCGAAGGGCCAAATTCGATTATTTGATGAATCAGACCTTGAGATTATTCGTCAAATACGATCCTTACAAAAAGAGGGGTTGCAATTGGATGCGATACGTACCCAGTTGTTTGGTAAGCGTTTATTTGATCCTCGTCCCATGGTGCATGATCGGGTCGCCATTGTAACAGATAGCAGTGTTTGTTTTCCGCCCCAATTTAACCTGGCAAGTGTCAAAATTGTTGAAGTTCCAAAATCAGTATGGTTTTTCCATCATCAAGAAATGCCATCTTCAAAGGAACTAGGTGACATCGAAAATACCTTTATTGCCCAATACACCCAATTGGCAGAAGCGGGTATACAGACGGTGTATTCCGTTCATATCACAGAATCCATTTCCCCCATACTGGGTATTGCAAGATTGGCCGCCCACAAGGTGTCTTCAACGATACGGGTTGAGGTGGTGGATTCGTTGTCTATGGGTGCGACATTGGGGTTGGTAGTGGCGCAGTTGTCAGAAGCTATTGAAAATGGTAATACAGTGAGTGAGTTAGGGGTCTTTTTATCCAAGCAAGCGAATCTAATTTGGGGAGCCGGAATGGCCAATTCAATTACCACTTTAATTGAAAATGAATTAATTGATTTACCACAAGCGTCCGTGGTATCAAAAAGTGTGATGCTAAACAAGTTGGCACCGTTTGTACCCGTTTTTCAGCTGGGGGCATCCCTGATTGCGTTGGATATTATTGATTGTTGCAAGAACCAAAGCGAAGCGTTGGAAACACTCATACAATTGGTGATATCAGAAATTGAAGCGCGGGGAAATTACGTTCATTATATTTGGATTCATCACCATGATCGAATGCAGGAGGTTGTTGCCTTGCAACATCGATTACATGCCCATTACCCCAAAGCACAACTGGAAGTGGTGGAAGATCATCGCTCATTACCGACTTTTATAGGCTCACATTATGTGGCCGTATCAATAGGATAATTCACTTTATATGACATCATCTTTGGATCATCGTATTTTAGATATTTTATCCAATCACGCTCGATTGTCGGTTGACTCAATTGCCACTCAATTAAAAGAATCGCCAGATGTGATTGCTCAGGCCATTCATCGTCTTGAAAGTAATGGGACTATTTTGCAATATGCCACTATTATTGATGAATCCAAATTATCCAAACGCAAGGCTCCACTTCGTGCCTTAATTGAAGTGCAAGTTCGACCCGAAAAAAGAACTGGATTTGACTCAATTGCCATGCGGATCGCTAAATTTCCAAATGTGGTTGACCATTATTTGTTGTCGGGGGGGTATGATTTTTTGGTCATAGTGGAAGGGGAAACATTGGATGAAATTGCCCAATTTGTTTCTGGTAAATTGGCGTCTTTAGACAATGTGCGGAGTACGGTTACCCACTTTATTATGAAAAAATACAAAGAGAAAGGGGCATTAATGGGGGGGGATGAATCGGATGAACGTCTGGTCATTACCCCATGACGAAACCATTTAATCGCTGCTTGGATTCCGTTCCCCCATCTGGAATTCGTCGTTTTTTTGATTTGGTGGTTGGGGCATCGGATGTTATTTCATTGGGGGTGGGGGAACCTGATTTTGTGACCCCTTGGTCCATTCGTGAAGATGCCATTTATTCTTTAGAGCGGGGGCGCGTCACCTACACGGCAAATGGGGGGTTATTGGCGTGTCGTGAGGCGATTGCTACCTATTTGTCATCTCGATTTCACGCCCATTATGACCCTTCAAATGAAATTGTACTCACGGTGGGGGTATCTGAAGCAGTTGACTTGGTGTTTCGTAGCATTTTAAATCCGGGAGATCATGTTATTATCCCTGAGCCGGCCTATGTTTGTTATGCCCCGTTGGTCAGTTTGGCTGGTGGTACCAGCACCACGATTAATACCCAGCCGACTGGTTTTTTGCCAACCGTAGATGCGATTCGTGCTGCCATTACCCCGTCAACGGTTGCGATTATGTTGTGTTCACCAAGTAATCCAACGGGTCGATCCATACCATCTGATTTGCAACATGCCATCTTAGATTTGGCTGAACAACATGATTTATGGGTTATTTCCGATGAGGTTTACGCTGAATTGTCTTACGATACCCCATTTTCATCTTTGGGATCGTTTGGTCGATTCCACGATCGGGTTATTTTGTTAAATGGATTTTCGAAGGCATTTGCCATGACTGGATGGCGTTTGGGGTTTGTATGTGGGCATTCGGATCTGATTAAACGGGTGATCAAAATTCATCAATACTGTGCATTGTGTGCACCAACCATGGCCCAATATGCGGCCATTGAAGCGTTGCGATCGGCTGAAAAAGAGATTAAAAAAATGAGGGAGTCATATTTAAAAAGACGAAATATGGTTACCGATTGTCTGCATCAAATGGGTTTGCCAACGGTGAAGCCAGAGGGTGCATTTTATGTATTTCCATCCATTGAACCCACCGGGCTTGGTTCAGAAGAGTTTGCGATGCAATTATTAACAGAAGAAAAAGTGGCCGTGGTGCCAGGTACCGCCTTTGGAAAAGGGGGGGAAGGTCACATACGGTGTTGTTACGCGACCAGCTTTGACGATTTAACCGAAGCAATGACCCGCATGGCTCGATTTGTTAAAAAGCGGGTAACGCCATGATTGATGCCATCATCATTGGAATTGTCGCATTTAATGCGGGGCTGGGATTTTGGCGGGGCTTTATAGACTCGATGGTTGGCATCGTGGCGGTGGCGGTTGGGGCTTGGTTGGCGTTGCAATATGGGCAAACCCCAATTCCAGCTTTAATGGGCATGGTGGATGGTGAGCAGGCGTGGCTATGGGGTGTGGGATGGTTTATGGGTGGATTTGTGATCATTCGATTATTAGGAATGGCGATTAGTAGTGTATTGCCCAGTATTGGATTGGGGTTACCGAATCGGGTGTTGGGTTTTGGAATTGGGTTGCTTAAAGGAATTGCCATATCGTGTGCCTTGTTAATACCATTACAATTGGTTAATCCTGAAGGAACCAAATTGGCCAAAACACCGGCACGATTGGCTCCCATTACGGCGTGGGTGATGGCCCACTTTTAACCCCCCCCACTCCTTCAATCAATCGGCATACGCTGACCTTGTATTGAAATGGTTTCATGGGCCATCGTCATCCGCTATACTTGAATCATGACACGATCTGAATGGGCACTTGTTTTGTTGTTGGCACTGATTCAATGGGTTCACATCATGGATTTTATGATTATGATGCCAATGGGCCCACGATTAATGGATCAATTTGGCGTCACCCCGAGCCAAATGGCCATTGCCATATCGATATATTCCCTTGCGGCAGGCGTTGTTGGGCTCTTGGGCAGTTATCTCATGGATCGTTGGTCACGTCGCACTAGCGTGATCACGTTGGCAATGGTATTGGGTATCACCACCATTGCCTGTGGAACAACCACGCATTATGGTGTTTTTTTGGTACTAAGGGGACTCGCAGGAATGGCTGGGGGGGCGTTGGGAGGGGCCCTATTTGCCACATTAGGGGATGGGGTTCCGGCCCATTATCAAGGTCGAGCCACGGGAATTGTGATGTCTGGATTTAGTATTGCAGCCATTGCAGGAATCCCGATTGGGATGCTGATGGCCAACACATGGGGGTGTTCCGTTGTATTTTGGACGATCGGGGGAATGGGCTTATTGGCGGGTGTAATTGCATATGGGGTGATGCCGATGTTGCCTGTCCAATCGGATGTGACGGCGTGGTGGCAAAATATGCGGCTTAGTTGGGTGAATTTAAATGAACGCCATTCATTGTTCACCATTTTAACCATTGCCATGGCGGGTTTTTTAATTATTCCTATGATTAATCCTTATTTAATTCGAAATGTGGGGGTAGCGGCCCATGTTATACCGTGGGTATATGCAATAGGTGGGCTGGTTACCCTTGGGAGTAACCAATGGATTGGGCGATTGGTTGATCGATGGGGGTATCGACGGGTGTTGGGCTATTTATTGCCGTTATCGGTGATCCCCTTATTTGGAATGACCATATTACCTCCCATTCCGATGTGGGGGGTTATTGCCTCTACGACGGTATTTTTTGTCTTGGTATCGGGTCGATTTGTACCTGCTATGGCATTGATAATGGGAGCGGTACCATCTTACAGGCGGGGGCGATTTGTTAGTTTGGCATCGGCATTACAACAATTGGGGGCAGCATTTGCATCACTCATATCGAGTTGGTTGGTGCATACAACGATGGGCTCAGGGCATTTAAGTGGGTATGGCCGTGCGGGGCTAGTATCACTGGGAATGACGATATTGGCCATTTGGTTTTCGCGATATCGTGATTCTGCTCATTGTGGATTTAAAAAACCAAGTCTTCAATAGGGTGGTGGGCCCTACGTGCCCGATCCTACTTAAAGGGGCTCCACCCATTCCAATCCCTATTCGGATGGGTTCCTAAGGGCGAAGCCCTTGGTTGAGGGGAGGGGTTAGGGAGGGGTTGTCATTGAGCAACCTTGGCAGGGTTGGGTGTGCAGCATTCACATTTGAATTCCCATACCCTATCCCAGGGTGGGAGACTAGGTAGTTGTTTTTATTTACATTAATCCCGGAAAGGAAGGGGCAGATGGAGCCGGAAAGGAAGGGGCAGATGGAGCCGGAAAGGAAGGGGCAGA
>SXXA01000037.1 GCA_005791325.1 Actinomycetota bacterium
CCCCCTTAAATTATCGCCCGATTCAATTACAAGACATTGCGACTGTAAGCAAGGGATTGGCTCATGAGCGATCGATTGCACGATCCATGGGTAAAGGTGCCATTGCACTTGGCTTTAACAAGCAACGTGGATCCAATGCGGTTGAAGTGGGAGATGCAATTAAGCGGCAAGTGGCCGCCATGCAATCAGACCCCAATCGTGACATTCAAATGGGGATCACATTTGATTCCACCACTTTTATTCGAGCCTCAATTCATGATTTATTACTTACATTGGTTGCATCTGCAGTGTTAACCACTGCCGTTTGCTGGGTATTTTTAGGTAGCTGGAGTGCCACATTCAATGTGGCCTTGGCTATTCCGACCGCTATTTTTGGATCATTTATTGTCATGAATATGTTGGGATTTACACTGAATACATTTACATTGTTGGGGTTATCCATGGCCATAGGGGTGGTGGTTGATGATGCGATTATGATTTTAGAAAACATCACCCGCCATCAACAAATGGGTAAACCTGCGATGCTAGCCGCTCAAGATGGCACCCACGAAATCATGGTAGCGACCATTGCAGCGAGTAGTGTATTGGCCTCATTATTTTTACCTGTTGTGCTACTAGACGGAATTTTAGGTCATTATTTGAGCCAATTCGGATTAACCGTTTGTGCCGCTGTTGCGTTTTCATTTGTCGAGGCAGTGACCCTAACCCCCATGCGTTTAGCTCGTTTTCATCACGCCCCATCCCATCATATCATCACCCAAGGGGTTTCTAGGCAGATGAAACAATGGGGTAACCGCTATCAAACATTATTGGAATGGCTACTTCATCCCAGATATTACCGAAGGCGCACCATGGGCATATTGGGTAGTGCCTTATTGATATTGGGATTGGGAGGATGGGCTGGGTATCACGTCCATCGAGAATTAACCCCTTATCAAGACACCAATCGAATGGTGATTATGATGCGAGGAAGATTGGGAACCCCATTACCCACCATGGATCGTGCATTTAAACAAATCGAATCGATGTTAATGAAAGATCCATCCATCGATCGTTATATTGGATTTGTGGGTGGTAACCAAGTAAACTCGGGCCGTATTATCATTCAATTGCATTCACCGGATAAGCGCCCCAAGAACCCACGCACCAATCGGCCCTACACGCAGCAAGAAATAGCCGATGGTTACCGATCATCACTCAAATCTGTTAGGGGGGTACGCATTATGATACAAGATGCTGCCAATCGGGCCTTCCCCGATCGCAGGGGCTTTCCAATTGATTTGGGAATCAGTGGCCCCGACTGGAAAACGGTGGTTAGCATCTCGCAAACATTGCAAAACCAATTAAATCAATCTCTATTATTTAAAGATGTAGATTCCGATTACCGTGAAGGATTGCCAGAAATCAGACTGATACCGAATCGAATACTGGCTCAGCAACATGGGGTTTCGATAACCGATATTGGCAAAACCATTCAAAGTGGCCTTAGTGGGATGATTATTGGTCAATTTTCAGATCAAATGCGAACCGATATACGCCTACGATTAGCCATCCAAGATCGAGACAATATTAACTCCATCTTACAACTACCGGTTCGTAACAGTCGGGGTGAATTGTTACCCATATCCAAACTTGTGAATGTCATACCCACTCGTACGATACAAGAAATTAATCGAGAAAATAAACGAAGAATGATATCCATTACCGCCAATTTACATGATGGGGTATCCCAATCCGATGCGGTGAATACGGCACACCAATTGGCCAAACCACTTTTACCCAGTGGCTACCAGCTCAAAATAGGTGGGGTTGGACAAGCGACCACTGAAACCACACAACAGTTTATATGGGTACTATTCATTGGGATCACGTGTAGTGCCATGGTATTGGCCAGTTTATTTAATCACATACGATTGGCTAGCGTGGTACTCATCGCCATTCCTTTTTCAATTTCAGGATCATTAATTAGCTTGGTATTAACCAATCAAAACTTACATATATTTAGTGGCATTGGCGTTTTGTTAAGTGTGGGTTTGGTACTAAAAAATGCCATTATGATGGTTGAAATGACAACCAATCAATTTAACAAGGGCACCCCGTGGCATGAATCAATTATCACCGCATGCCCCATTCGTTTAAGGCCCATTATAATGACATCTTTAGCGACAATTATCGGAGCCATCCCCGCCGCCATCATGAGTGGCCCTGGCTCCGAAACGAGGATACCGCTGGCTATCTCTGTTATTGGCGGGGTTCTTACATCTACGTTGGTGTCACTGGTATTAGTGCCAACGCTACTCTCGTGGATTAAAAATGACTAGGAACCAGGCACCTCATTGCGCAAGCCCTGACTTTTGAGGCGCTGTTTTTCGTATGCATCGCGGATATCACGAAGCTTCCTTATTAGTGTCCTTATGTCAGGTGATGGGTTTTTGCAAGAAGGACTACGGGAACCAACATAAATCGTTACATTATCGAATCCATGTTTTTTATCGGATCCATATTTTTTATCGGATCCATGATTATCCGCATTTTGACTGTTCTTAGGTTCAGGAAGACACATCGTCAAATTCTGAAGTGCTACAGTAGCTTGACTAGCAATTTGATCAGATTGAGGATTATTTCTATAAACCTGTGATTTATCTGTGCTAGGAATAGCAGAATTCATAAAATGCTCCTTAAAAAATAATTTGTTTCAAAAAAAGTTTTGTCACATATATTTTTCCCCCCCTTAATTGTGACGTCACCCATTTAATTGAAACAAGAAAATATTACACCACTGCTTATTTATAGTCAACAAGTTGTTTATGTGTTGACGACATGAAACCAGCGCTTGGCTCCATTCAAAGACCAGACCCTAAATCGCTCAATATATGAGTAGGCCACTGGAACCACCACCAAGGTTAACAACGTTGAACTAATTAATCCCCCAATAAGAGCCACACCCATTGAAGTCCGTTGCCGCGATGCTTCATTTAAACCAATTGCAACGGGTAAAATACCCGCAATTAAAGCGATGGTGGTCATTAAAATAGGTCGCAATCGAGTCCGTCCGGCTTGGAGCAAGGCCGCATAATGATCCATCCCATTTTGGACCAACTGGTTGGTATAATCAACCAAAATAATTGAATTTTTTGTCGCAATCCCCAATAACATAATACACCCAATCATGGAGAATAAATCCAAGGATTTACCCGTTACAAACAAGGCGTAAAACGCCCCGCAAATGGCTAAAGGCAATACCAACATAATTGTAAAGGGGGTAACCACTGACTCATACAAAGACGCCAATACCATGTAAATAAATAAAACACCCAATAATGCAGCCATCCCCATACTCTGACTCAATTCTTTAAAATTCTCGGCTTGCCCAACATATGAATACGAAACCCCTTCTGGAAGCCCCATTGTTTTAAATGTGGTATCGAGTTCTGACTGAATCCCCCCAATCCCTTTACCTTTGGGCGCAATATCACAAGAAATCATAATTGATTTAGAGCGATCTTGGCGATTAATCACAGCCGGAGACATGGTTTTAATCGGGGTGGCCACATCAGCCAAACGCACCAGAGACCCATTGACATTGGGAATCAAAACAGTATTAAACAAGGCCTCTAAATTACGCTGATTGGGTTCCAATCGCACCCGAATTTGATACTCCTCCCCACGATCACGAAACACAGCCGGTGTCATTCCAGATACCAAATTACGCAATTCCCCCCCAGCCGCCACCGCAGATACCCCCAAATACTGCATCTTAGTCTCATCAAA
>SXXA01000038.1 GCA_005791325.1 Actinomycetota bacterium
AGCTGACTCTTAATCAGTAGGCCCCGTGTTCGAGTCACGGACGACGCACCAATTCTAAACTATAATGGATGTTTTAATGTTAATATCATACTCGATTCTACCCCATCACGATGAACCCCCCGTTTAGAATTGGTATCGGGTTTGATACCCATCCCCTCGTTCCAAATCGTCCCCTGATACTTGGTGGTGTTTCCATCCCCTACCACATGGGATTGTTGGGCCATAGCGATGCAGATGTTTTAACCCATGTGATGATTGATGCTATTATTGGTGCAATGAATTGGGGATCCATCGGTTTGATGTTTCCAAATACGGATAACCAATGGAAAGATAGCCGAAGTGTCGACCTACTAGCGTTGGTCATCAAACGCTTATTGACGACCCCCTATCGTGTATCCAATGTGGATGCAACCATTGTGGCACAATCCCCCAAACTAATGCCCTTTCGCAACGAAATGGGGCACGAATTGGCGACCATCCTGCAGGTTAATTCCCAATTGGTATCGATTAAGGCCACTACCAGCGAGGGGTTAGGTCCAGAGGGGCGGGGAGAGGGAATATCCGCCCATGCGGTGGTTTTATTGGCCCACCAATGATTAAAAGTCGCTCAAACCCCCTCATCAAATGGGTGGTGCGCTTGCAACAAGACCCCTCATTTCGAAAGAAGGAGGACGTACTGATTATTGAAGGGAGGCGAGCCATGATGGACTTAATCAGTCGCAACCCATCGTCTATTCGGGTGGGATTGGTAGCCAGTCCTCATGATATTCCTCCCCTCGATTCAATACAGCCGGTATCGGACGCCGTTCTTCACTATGTATCGACATTGGCTCATTCTGATGGTTACTTGGCGGTGGTCAATCGACCCAAATGGGTTTGGCAAATTCAACCAAACTCTCGAATGCTGTGGTTGGATGGGATTCAGTCCCCTCGCAATGTGGGGGCCATTATTCGAACGGCCATTGCATTTGGATGGACAGGGGTTGTTATGGGAAATGGGTCCTGTGATCCCTATCATTCCGAAAGTCTGCGAGCCATGGTGGGCTATTTTGATCAGATTCCTATATTTGACAATGACAACCAGTGTTTTACTAGATTGTGTCAGGCCCATGCAATGTGGGTGGCACTCGACGGTAATGCCAACCAATCCATTACCACATTCAGCCCACCGCCTCAACCAGTTGTCATGGTATTGGGTAACGAGGGAAATGGAATATCAGATCGATGGCAATCACTGATTCCGCCCAATCAACGCTATCATATTCCGATTCAAACCATTGATTCTTTAAATGTAGCCGTTGCCACTGGTATTGCGTGTTATCATATTCAACAACGACTCATTCCCGCTTGATGTTAAAGTGGGTGATCAGCATTCATCCTGATGTGGTGTCATTGACATAAACGCTTCCCAATCCCTGCCTGTAAGAAGTTGAATGGGATGCCCTTTTTGAATCATGGCTTCTGCCTTTTTGATTTTAGATCCAGGGTTGTCTCCCACAATTAAATGAGTCACCGCTTGAGTTAAAGAGCTGGCGACCATCCCCCCTTTTGCTTTAATAAGTGTTTCAAGTTGATTTCTTGAAATCGACAGGGTGCCGGTAATCAGGGCCACTACGCCCGATAATGGGCCTTCCACACGTGGCAGGGGTGCCGGCGAAACCCCCCGCTCAAATAAGGTCTCCAATACCTGTTGATGATCGGCGTTGTTAAACCATCCAGCAATGAGGTGTCCTGTTTTTTCCCCAATATCTGGAATAGATGCCCATGCTTCGGCACTGGTTTCACGAATGGTAGCCATCGAACCAACGGAGGCGACTACCCCCGCCAATTGTTTCCCCACTTGCGGTATGCCCAATGCAAAAATAAACCGGTCTAACCGTTGTGTTTTACTCGTCTCAATGGCTTGGATTAATTGTGTGGCAGACTTTTCGGCATACCCGTCTAATGATCGAATATCATCGAGGGTTAATTGGTATAAATCGGCGATGGATGCCACCAATCCACGTTGAATTAATTGATCAATGGATGCCTCCCCCAATCCATCAATGGACATGGCATCACGGCTAACAAAATGCTTGATTTTACCTCGCAACTGACCTTGACAACCCCCGTTTAAACAACGGTATGCCACTTCGCCTTCGACACCATGTAACGGCATGTGACAGGCTGGACACTGGGTTGGTATCATGATTGGAATCCGATGATGACCGGGATGAGCTACCCCTACAATTTCAGGTATGACATCCCCCGCACGTTGCACCCATACGGCATCCCCCACTTGAATACCCAGTCGATGAATATGATCCCAATTGTGCAAAGTGGCCCGACGAATAACAACCCCTTTCACCAGTACGGGCAACACATGCGCCACCGGTGTCACGATCCCTGTGCGGCCCACTTGTAAGGTTACCGATTCTAGGGTTGTCATGGCCTGTTCAGTTTGAAATTTGTAGGCAACGGCCCAGCGAGGTGCACGGGATGTGTGCCCCAACTCGGCTTGTAATGACACTCGATTAACTTTAATGACAATGCCATCACTTTCAAAATCCCAATTTGGGGCCTCATTCATCATAGCAATAGCGGCATCATGTAAGGTGGCTGAATCCCCAGTTAGGGGGATGGTATGGGGGGTGTCAAATCCCATTTCACGCAACCAACCAATCAGCTCAATATGAGACTTACAATCGGGGTGGTTACTCCAATATCCCATAAAACTGAGCTCGCGACTTGCGGTGATACGGGGGTCCAATTGACGAAGGGAGCCGGATGCCATATTGCGAGGATTGGCATAGTCCCCTTTTAATCGGGCAAAGACACTTTTTTTTATATATACTTCCCCACGAACTTCAACGGTTAGGGGTTGTGGCAAGCGGGACGGAAGATTGCGAATGGTACGGCAATTGCTTGTAACGACCTCCCCCGTTTGACCATCGCCACGGGTGGCCCCGGTAACCAACTCGCCTTCGCTATAATAAAGTGCCACCGCCAATCCATCAATTTTAGGCTCCAATGCCCAGTCGATCGCAGCAGGGGTTTCTTTTTGAATTCGTTGTACAAATTGAGTTAATTCAGAAAATGACATGGCATTGTTTAATGAGAAAAGACGAGTGGGATGATGAAAAGAAGAAAATGAATCGGCCGGAGGGGCCCCCACTTGTTTGGTCGGAGAGTCGGGATGAGCCAATAAAGGAAAGGCTGATTCAAAGGCGACTAATTCTCGTACCCCCGCATCAAATTCAGCGTCGGTTATGGGGGCGGTTTGGGTTTGATAATACCGATTATTGGCCTCAATAAGACGATCAACCAGGCTTAAATAAGCGTCATGGGATAACACTAAAACCAATCCCGTTGAATCATACGACGAATGCGGGTCATCCACCCATCCGATGCTGGGGCTTCAATCACACCAGTTTGAATGCCCAATTGAATTAATCCCAATGCGGTTGGGTACCCCCATAAAGAGGGATCGATCGGACCATTCGGATGGGGGCCAATCCGAACAGGGTGACCCAACACACGTTCGGCCGTTTGTGCGATGCCCCTCATGGCGCTGGTACCCCCCATGATCACAATGGAATAGGGGAAGTCTGGGCCAATCCCCGCTTTTTTCGATAACAATTGAAATAGTTCAATAACACGAGCCTCAATAATGCGTGCCAGATACAGGCGTTTGACATCAACCCTCCCTCGATCGACGGTGGTCATGACATGGGTTTCATTGGGTTCCAATTCATCTGGATTCGAGCAGCCAAACATGACTTTTAATCGTTCGGCTTCGGCATCATCGATCGACAAACAAGTCATTAAATCTTGTGTGATTCGATTACCCGCAATCGGAATACAGTGGGATGATATCATGGCACCATTTTTAAATAAGGTTACGCTAGAAAAACCAGCCCCAATTTCAATTACCAACGCACCCTGACGGCGTTCTTGATCCGACAAACAAAAGTGACTTAACCCCATCGGGCCATAAATCAGTCCTTTAACTTCTAATCCCAATGTGCCAGTCACATCCAGTAGGGAACTGGCTTGCTTTGCCTTCATTAACACCGCAAAGGTACTCACTTCCAGTGGGCCTTGTGCCAACCCATCGGGCGAGGCTACTTGCTGACCATTTACTTTATATTCAACGGGTATAACATGCTGAATGACTTGCTCATGGGTCATAATAGCTGCTTTAGACTTTTGAATACAGGTAATTCGATCCTCGGCTGTAATGATGCTTTTTTTGGGCATCATCAGACCGTAGCTAATGCCAAATTGGGTTTGGGCTGGTGGAATACTGATTAACAATTGGCTGGGGCGAATACCCGAATCTCGTTCAGCCCGCTTGATGGCCCGATCCAACGCGGCGCACAGGGCTTTAGGTACGGTGATTTCACCATTTTCAAGACCTTGGGTTACCCCACTTCCAATTCCCATTACTTTAAAGTTTTGCGAATGATCCAGTTCCGCAATGACGGCGTGAATGTGGGTGGATCCCACATCTACCGATAATAAATACCGTGAATTAGACATTCGAGACATACTTCACCACAATCCGGTTTGAACGACGTAAGTCTACATATTCAATCTGATTGGGGGTGGGTAATTCAGAATAATAATCAAAATAGGTCTTCATATGGGATATTTTAGCCCGCAACAAGTCTGGTGTTCCAATGTAAATAGGAACCGTATCATCTTTTATTAACAAAATTTCTTTATAAGTGACCCCCGTTGCACCCACAATTAACCCATTCAGTTCAATTTGAAATGAATCATTCGGAAAAAAGTGGCGGATGGTGGTTGAGATATGGGTTAGGGTTTGGAGTAGGTAAGGGTTAAGCCGTTGTTGGTCTCGAAAGATACTGCTTTGAATACCCCGTACCCAAATCACGCTGGAATCTTGGGGGATGACCTCACCCGTGGTTAAAATGGAGCCATCTTTTGAAATGACCATGGTTTGATCGGTATCGGTTAGGCCTAGCCACGGTTTTTTTTCGTGAATGGTGATCGTGAGTCCATTCGGCCAACGAAAGTTACTTTCCACCTTGCTGATTTTATCAATGGATTTGGTAATACGCCGATTGGCCAAGCCAAATGCCGAAATCATGAAAGCATTACGATGGCTCAACGGACGAAGAACCGACTCAACCTCGCTTGACATGGTGTAGGTAAGACCCACTATCTCAATTTTTTTGAGACCCAAAGCCCAACGATAGAAAGCCATTCCGGCCAGTGTCGGAAGGCCCATGACGATGCCAAGTGCAAGCCCCAATTTTAACCATTTTTTCATGGGGATAGTTTAACAATAACCCAGCATCTGCTCAAT